>WGAA01000339.1 GCA_015489285.1 Anaerolineae bacterium
TCACCATCACCGTACCCAGTCGCCCCGGTCTCGTCCTCCCCGGTCACATCGACCAACTCCCCTACCCCTACGGTAGCGGGGGCAAAGGGGAAGGGACAGAGGAAGGCCGCACCGTGCGCATCCGTTTCGACCGTGACCCCATTGCAGAGGGGCTTCAGATGGGGGATCTCGTCGAGGTGCACGTGGTCCTGGCCCGCAAGGAGAACGTCCTCTGGCTACCGCCCGCGGCCATCCGCACCTTTGGCGGCCGCACCTTCGTGGTCGTACAGGAAGGCAACCTGCGTCGACGGGTGAACGTCACCCTGGGCCTGCGGGGCAAGGACCGGGTGGAGATCCGATCGGGGTTGGAGGAAGGGCAGGTGGTGATCGGGCCATGATGAGGATTCTCCTGCGCCGCCTCTGGCATCAGCGGAGCCTCGCCCTGGTGCTCTGGGTGGGGATGACGGCCGTTATCCTCTTTGCCGCAAGCATCCCCCTTTACGCGGATGCGGTCTATTACCGAGTGTTACACGCACACCTTCAAACGGAAAAAGGGTATCCGCCGTTCGCCTTCCTCTTCCGCTACGCGGGCGATTGGTACGGTCCTATCGAATGGGCCCGGTACGAGCAGACGGATACGTTTCTGACACGGGAAGCCCCGGCCCGCATCGCGCTTCCCCTTCGCCTGCAGGTGCGCTTCGCCCGTTCCCCACAACTTCGGGTCTTCCTTCCGGATAGGGACACCCAACAAACCCGGCCCCTCTTCCGGACGCACGTTGCCTTCATGTCTGCTCTGGCCGAGCACGTGGACGTCGTGGAGGGGGGATATCCGCCGGACACCGCGGACGGGCCGATCCCCGTCCTTATCAGCGAGGCATTGGCCGATAGCGTCGGCCTGAACGTGGGGGATACACTCCTCCTGGTGGGGGAGGAAGGGAAACCGTTCCCCGCACGCGTGTCCGGCATATGGGTTCCCCGGGACGAACACGCCCCCTTCTGGTTCTACCGTCCGGACGCGTTCCAGGAGACGCTGTTCACCTCCGAGCCCCTGTTTCGGGATCAGGTGGTCCCCCGGTGGAAGAAACCCGTGAATCAGGCGGTATGGTACGACGTGTTCGACGGGCGTGGGGTGCGCAGCGAGGATGTGTCCGGTCTGGTGCGACGGATCCGTCGTGTGGAAACCCAGGCCGCTGCGCGGCTGCCCCATCTGGCTCTGGAAGTTTCCCCTGTGGACGCGCTGGAACGGTATCGCCGCAACGCACGCACGCTGACCTTGCAGATGGCCCTGTTCAGCCTGCCCATTTTCGGCCTGCTGTTGGCCTTCCTGGGTCTTGTGGCTGCCATGCTGAGCCTGCGTCGGGAGGGAGAGATTGCCATCCTTCGCAGTCGTGGCGCTCGACGGACGCACATCGCTGCGCTCCAGGTGGGGGAGGGACTCCTCTTGGGAATCGTTGCCCTGCCCCTGGGACTTCTCCTGGCCGGAGGGCTGGCCCGACGGCTGGCGCTCGTCCACACCTTTCTCGACCCGGCCCTCGCTCTTGCCGTGCCCTCCCTGCCCGTGCGCTACGGCCGCACAGCCGTACTCTTCGCCGTCGCGGGACTCCTTGCGGCGCTCGTTGCCCTGGCCTTGCCCACGTGGTCCGCGGCCCGCCACACGCTCATCTCCCACAAGCAGGAACGCTCTCGCCCCACACGGGCGCCCCTTTGGAAGCGATTTTACGTGGACGGGTTGCTCCTGCTGCCCACGCTCTACGGCTACTGGCTGCTGCGGAATCGTCCCACGGGGGGGCGGGACGTGGACTTCTTCGCCAATCCCCTGTTATTCCTCGTCCCCACCCTCTTCGTCCTGACCGGGGCGCTCCTCGTCATGCGTGTGTTCCCCTGGGGGGTAAGCGGTATCGCCGTGCTGCTGGAACGGCTGCCCGGTATTACCGGCCTCTTGGCTTTTCGGAACCTGTCTCGGGCTCCTGGATTGGTTACAACCCCATTGGCACTCCTCATCCTGACGGTAGGGCTGGCGACCTTCATCGCGTCTACCGCCGTGACGGTAGACCGCAACGTGTACGACCGGGTATACTTCCAGGTGGGCGCGGACATGCGGTTGCTTGAGATGGGGGAACGCGTGTCCCAGGAAGACGACGTCCGGGAAAAATCTGCAGGTACCTGGGTCTTTCTGCCTGTGTCCGAGCACCTGCGTGTCCCGGGGGTGCGGGCCGCGACGCGTGTCGGAATCTACACGGCAAATGTTGCCTCCGGCGAGGGGATGGAGAGGGGTCAAGTGGTCGGTGTGGACCGGGTGACTTTCCCCCAGGTGGCCTTCTTCCGTCCCGATTTCGCGGGGGGACAATCCCTGGGCGCGCTGATGAACGCCCTGGCCCAGGACCCGATGGCGCTGCTCGTCCAAAGGTCGTTCCTGGAACGGCACGGACTCCACGTGGGAGATTCCCTGGCCTTGACCGTAGGGGCCGGGGACTTACAGGCGCGAGGGGTATTCCTCATTGCAGGGACGTTCGACCTGTTTCCCGGCATCTCGCCTGAAAAGGGCCCCATCTTCGTGACCCACCTGGACACCCTGTTCGAGATGTGGGGGGGCGAAGTGCCCTACGAGGTATGGCTGCGCCTGGACCCGGGGGTGCGCGGGGAGGACGTGGTGGAGGGGATCCGCGGCCTGGGCATTCCGGTGGTCGTGGCCGAGGACGCGCGGGCGAAGGTAAGGGAGGCACAACAGCGCGCGGCCCGCGAGGGGATCTTCGGCATCCTGTCCGCGGGCTTTCTCGCCGCGGCGTTCCTCACCCTGCTGAGCTTCGTCCTGGTGGCGGTCCTTTCCTTCCGCCGTCGCTATGTGGAATTGGGGGTGCTGCGAGCGCTGGGATTTTCCCAGGGGCAAATGGCCTTACTCCTGACGGTGGAGCAGATCACCGTGTTCCTGGTGGGCCTGGCCGCGGGGGTTGGGTTGGGCCTGGCCGCGAGCGTCCTCTTCATCCCCTTCCTCCAGCCTGAAATCCCCATCCCGCCCTTCATCGTGCACATTGCCTGGCGGGAGATCGGCGGAATGGTAGGGCTTTTCGCCGTGGCGCTGGCCCTCTCGTTGGCCGTCGTGTTGACGTTGATGCGTCACCTGCGGCTCTTCGAAGCGGTGAAGATGGGGGAGATGGTGTGATGGCGCCCTTCGTCCGGTGTGAGAACTTGGTCAAGATCTACAAGGTGGCCGACCTGGAGCGGGTGGCACTGCAGGGGTTGGACCTGGAGGTCAGGGCGGGGGAGATGTTGGGCATCGTGGGCCCTTCCGGTGCGGGTAAGAGCACCCTGCTTCACATCCTGGGCGGCCTGGACAGGCCTTCCGCCGGACGGGTGGAGGTGAACGGCCAGGACCTGGTGAAGATGTCCGACCGGGATCTGGACGCGTATCGCCTGCGGGAGGTGGGCTTTCTCTGGCAGATCCCCGCGCGCAACTTAGTACCGTACCTGACGGTGTGGGAAAACGTGCAGTTGCCCATGCTCATGGCCGGCGAACGGGCACAAGAGCGGGAGGAGCGCGCCCGTGCATTGTTGGCACAGGTGGGGCTGTGGGAGCACCGACGCCACCGGCCGGTGGAACTCTCGGGCGGGCAGCAGCAGCGAGCAGCCCTGGCCGTGGCCCTGGCCAACGCGCCTCGACTGCTCCTGGCCGACGAGCCCACGGGGGAGTTGGATTCGGAGAACGCGCGGGGGATTTACGAGTTACTCCGACAGTTGAACGAGGCGTACGGTCTAACCACCCTTATCGTGACGCACGATCCGCAGGTCATCCATTATGCGGATCGGGTGGTGGCCATTCGCGATGGTCGGGTGAGCACGGAAACCATCCGCAAGGAAGGGGATTGGGTGCGAACCCTGGTACGGGCCCCCGCGGGATATGAGGAATATGTGGTCGTGGATCCCTCGGGGCGGCTACACCTGCCACGACCGTTGTTGGAGAAGGTCGGCATCACGGACCGGGCCGTGGTCGAGGTGAGGGATGGTGAGATCGTGCTCCGGCCCGCGCGGCGCGAGGAGAAGTCTCCCCTTCCGAAACAGGGAAAGGAGGAGCGGGGACAATGACCACCCCCCTGGTACGCGCGCAGGCGCTTTACCGCACTTATCGGGTAGGCAGCCACGAGATCCGTGCACTTCAGGGTGTGGACCTGGAGGTGGAGAAGGGGAGCTTCGTCCTCATCCGGGGGCGCTCCGGCTCGGGCAAGACCACGCTTCTCAACTGTCTGGGCGCGCTGGATGTGCCCACAGGGGGACGCATCTGGGTGGGGGGCCGGGAGATCACGGACCTTTCGGAACGAGAGCGCACCCTCTTTCGACGCTTCCAGGTGGGGTTCGTCTTTCAGTCCTTTGCGCTGCTACCCACCCTTTCTGCGGCGGAAAACGTGGAGGTGATGTTGCGCCTGGCCGGGGTCGGAGCCGGGGAACGGCGGGCGCGCGTGCAAGAGTGCCTGGAGATGGTGGGATTGAGCGAGCACGCGCGGCACCGGCCCTACGAGCTTTCAGGCGGCCAGCAGCAACGGGTGGCCATCGCGCGGGCCCTGGCCCTCAATCCGCCCCTCATCCTGGCCGACGAGCCCACCGGCGAACTGGACTCGGCCAGCGCGGCGGAGATATGGCGCCTCCTGCGCCACCTGGTGGACGAACAAGGGCGCACCGTTATCCTGGCCAGCCACGACCCTGCGGCACTGGCATACGTGGACGAGGTCTATGAGCTCGTGGACGGCCGGTTGTTGCGGCCCGAAAAATCATTCCGACAATCACGAGATACGTAACGTCATTCGTCAGGCGTCATGCGTCAGGCGCAGGGAGGAGGCTGGCGCGCCGGATGGGATTTGGCGGTAAAAACGTGATGCGTACAACGTAATCCGTGATGCGTGATGCGTAACTTGAAGATAAGTTGGCTTTGTGGAATCTATCTTGTCTTCGCGCCATCCAATTACTCGTTACGTCATTCGTCATCCGTCAGGCGGAGGTGAGGAAGTCGGCACCGGAGGCGTGGCTTGGCTTGATGGCGTGATACGTGATGCGTGATGCGTAACGTAGGGCCAGGTTGGCATTGTAGAGTCCGCCTTGTGTGCGCGTCAGCCCTTTAATCGTTAATTGTCAATCGTTAATCGTTGTCTTCCCACGCCGGCTGATTACTCGTTACTCGTCACTCGTTACGTTTAGCACCCGGCGTTACACCAAGAAAATTCCAGGTTTCCGAACGCTCTCATTACATGTTACACGCGCGCTACACCACCACCTCACCCCTCCGGCCCGGCCAACGCTTCCTCGAACGCCTCCTCGCTCTCCACCTGCGCCGCCACAATCAGCAGATGTTGCAACCGCCCTAAATCATCGATGGCCTCCAACCGCTCAGCCACCCCCTCCAACCATGCCTCCCCAGGCTGCAGCCGAGCCCGCAATAACGCCACCACATCGTCACGCCGCGCCTTCACCAAACCCTGCTGCAGGCCCTGCTGCAAGCCCTGCTGCAGGCCCTGCTGGATCCCCTCGCGCAGCCCCTCCTCCCGGCCACGCTGCAGGCCACGCTGGATCCCCT
>WGAA01000340.1 GCA_015489285.1 Anaerolineae bacterium
CCCATCAGCGAACCCACGCGTCCCACCGCCCGCCGTCCCCTCAGCGAGGCCCCGCCGGACACCGGGCTGGACGCGCCCGTCACCCAACTGCCCGGGGTGGGCCCGACCCACGCCAAACGGCTCCGGCGCCTGGGCATCGAAACCATAGGGGACCTGCTACAACACTTCCCCCGCCGTTACGTGAATTACGCCACCCTCAAACCCATCGGCCAGCTGAAAGTCGGCGAACAGGTCACCATCATCGGCAACGTGTGGGACTTCGGGCAGCGCAAGACGCGGGGAGGCAAAACGCTGGTGCACGCCATCGTCAGCGACGCGAGCGGTAGCATCCAGGCGACCTGGTTCAACCCCTACGTCATCCGCCAGCTTACCCGGGGGAAAACCTACGCGTTCAGCGGCAAGATCGACGCCTACCTGGGCCGACTCATCATCATGAACCCCGAATGGGAACCCGTGGACCGGGAGCTTGTGAACACCGGACGCCTGGTCCCCGTATACCGGCTGACCCAGGGGATGAGCCAGCGCTGGCTACGGCGCCTGATGAAGCGCACGGTGGACGCGTGGGCGCCCCGCCTGGAGGATTACCTGCCCGAAGCGATTCGCGAGGAACTCGACCTCCTCCCCTTGAGCGAGGCCTACGCGCAAATCCACTTCCCCGATAACGAGGACCGCTTACAACAGGCCCGTCGCCGGCTCATCTTTGACGAACTCCTCTTCCTCCAGTTGGGCATTCTGAGACAACGCCATCTCTGGCGTTCCCGTCCCGGCATTCCCTTGCGCGTGCACAAGAGCTGGCTGGACACCTTCCTCGCCCAACTGCCGTTCCAGCTCACCCGAGCCCAGGAGCGGGCCCTCAACGATATCCTGCAGGACATCCAGCAGGAGGTCCCAATGAGTCGGCTCCTGCAGGGGGACGTGGGTTCGGGGAAGACGGTCGTTGCCGCAGCCGCCATGTGGATTGCCGCCTGCAACAACGCACAGGCGGCGCTCATGGCCCCTACGGAGATCCTGGCCGAACAGCATTACCGAAGCCTCCAATCCCTCCTGGCCGACCTGACATTGCCCAACGGAGAACCGCTACGCGTCGCCCTCCTCACGGGCAGCGTGAAGGGTCGAGAGCGGGAGGCCCTGCTGGAAGACATCGCGGCCGGTCGGGTCCACATCGTCGTGGGAACCCACGCGCTCATCCAGGCCAATGTGACCTTCCACAACCTGGCCCTGGGCATCGTGGACGAGCAACACCGCTTTGGTGTGGAGCAACGGGCCGCCCTGCGCTCCAAAGGACGTCACCCCCACCTCCTTGTCATGAGTGCTACACCCATCCCGCGCACGCTGGCCCTGACCCTCTACGGCGACCTGGACATCTCCGTCATCGACGAACTCCCCCCCGGACGCCAGCCCGTGCTCACCCGCTGGTTCAAGCCCACGGAACGGGAACGGGCCTACGCGTTCATCAAACGACAGGTCCAGCAAGGACGCCAGGCCTTCATCATCTACCCCCTGGTCGAGGGGGATGACGAGAACGCGGCGGAGAAGGCCGCGGTCAACGCGTTCCAGCGGCTCCAGGAGGAGGTCTTCCCCCACCAACGCCTGGGACTCCTCCACGGACGCATGAAAGGGGAGGAGAAGGACCGGATCATGCGCGCCTTTGCCGCGGGCGAGCTGGACATCCTCGTGTCCACCTCCGTCGTGGAGGTCGGCATCGACGTGCCCAACGCCTCGGTCATCATGATCGAATCCGCGGAGCGATTCGGCCTGGCCCAGTTGCACCAGTTCCGCGGCCGGGTGGGACGTGGAAAGCACAAGTCCTACTGTATCCTCATCTCCGAAGGGGAGACCCCCGAGGCCGTAGAACGGCTCCGCGCGATGGAGACCATCTACGATGGGTTCAAGCTGGCCGAAAAGGACCTGGAGTTACGGGGGCCGGGGGATTTCTTCGGGACCCGCCAGAGCGGCTTGCCCCCCTTGCGTCTGGCCCGGCTGAGCGATACTCACATCCTCAACGCGGCCCGGCGCGTCGCGCGACGTCTGTACGAGAGTGACCCGGAACTCACCCGACCGGAACATCAGGCCCTGGCCGAACGGGTACGCGTCTTCTGGCAACGTGAAACCGACCTGAGCTGAGGAGATATCCTTCATGGCTATTGCCGTATACCCGGGGTCCTTCGACCCCATTCACTTGGGACACATGGACATCACCCGACGGGCAGCCGCGCTCTTCGACCATGTGTACTTCGCCATTTATGCCCGACCTCACAAGAACTTGCTCTTCTCCGTAGAGGAACGCCTGCGTTTGGCCCGGGAAGCCCTGGCCGATCTGGAAAACGTGAGTGTGGTTAGCTACCGGGAATTGACCGTGGATCTGGCCCGACGCCTGGGAGCCCACGTCATTGTGCGAGGGCTCCGGGCCATCTCCGATTTCGAGTGGGAACTCCAGCTGGCGCTGACGAATCGGGAGCTGGCACCGGATATTGAGGTTGTGTGTCTGATGACCCGTATCGAATACGCCTTCCTCAGCTCCACCATCGTCAAGGAGGTCGCCAGCCTCGGGGGCGACATCGACAAAATGGTCCCCCCTAACGTGGCTCGCGCGCTGCGAGAACGATTTCCGCTGCCGACGTCGGAGCCTGCCCCATGATCGTGGAACACCTGATCGTCGGTCCTCTCCGGGTGAACTGCTTTATCCTGGGGTGCGAGGATTCAGGCGATGCCGTTGTCATCGACCCCGGCGGGGATCCCCAGGCCATCCGAGGGCTTCTGGAAAGGCGCGGGTGGACCCTCCGGGCCATCCTGGCAACCCACGCCCATTTCGACCACATCCTGGCCGTGGATGCCCTGCGCGAGGACGCCCATATCCCCTTCTACCTGCACCCCGCGGATGAAGCCATTCTGCCCTACCAGCGGGATTGGGTCCGCACGTGGATGGGGTTCGACCCCGGGCCCATGCCGCACGTGGACGAACCGTTGCTCCCCGATACCCCCTTCCAACAGGGATGTATCCGCCTGGAGGTAGCGCACACGCCGGGGCATTCCCCCGGCTCGGTGACACTTCTGGACAGGGAGGGAGGCCGAGCCTTCGTCGGCGACTTGATCTTTGCCGGTGCCGTCGGCCGCACGGACATCCCCGGCGGGGACCAGGATCTCCTGATGGACAGCCTGCGTCGGGTCATTCTCCCCCTCCCCGATGAGACCCTTTTGCTCCCCGGACATGGGGAATTCACAACGGTGGGGGAAGAGCGACGCTTCAACCCTTACTTATCCCTCCTGGCTCGAGGGTAAACCATTTCCACCCCGTCACCCCGAGGAGGGTGAGAAACGCGCCCCACCCTCCCAGGAAATAGGGAGTCCACCGTCCCACCAGGGAGACCCACCCCACAACCTGGAATTGGCTAAAGGCCACACCTATCAGCGTACACCACAAGGCCACGCGGGCCCACAGGTTCACCTCCCGATGCCACACGTGGACCAACCAGGGGACGAGGGGGAGCAACAGCACCAGCTCGTAGGCGAAGGTCAGCGGCGGGATGACGACCATGAAGGAAAAATAGGGGAGTAACCGCTCTCCAATACGGGACGACGAGGCGTGACGCTGGAGCACATCGGCCCACACGTTCAAGCCCAACGCCAGGAGATACACCACCGGCGCGACCACATCCTTGGCCACGGGAGCGACATCCACGCGAATTCCTCCTAAGGCCGCCATCCGGTTCACCAGACGTCCCAGAAAGAACAGCGTGCTCATAATGCTCACGTTCTCCCGGGTCGTAAACACCGCCCCCCGTTCCCACAAGCGCCCCATCAGGTAGTCCCGCCACGCTCCGGGAGCGAGAAGAACGAACACCCCCAGCACGACCAGAGCGCTCCCCACCGCACGGTATCGGCGAAAGATGAGGAGGGGGAGAAACAACAGCGCGGGGTACAGTTTGAGGCCCACGGCCAGGGCCAGGAGGACCCCCGCCCAACCCTCCTGGGAGAGGAGAAGGAAGAGGAAGAACAAGCTCAACAGGAGGAGGACCAGCCCGTCCATATTCCCCCGGTTCAAGAGGAAGAACACGGGAAAGCTGAACAGAAGGATCCCCCCCACATAGGCCCATCTCTCCTTATCCCCACGGCCGAGCCATACCCATGTGAATACCCCCAATGCCAGGGGCAACGCGACGATATTGACCCCCAGAATGACGTACTTCGCCACGTCGAATCCTAAGGAGACGAGGGGAATCTGGAGGAGGGCGGAAGGGGGTGGAGTGACGAAGCCGCCGATGTGATACGGCGTTTTCCCCTCCAAGAAGGCGCGAGCCGCGTCGAAATACTGCAAATAATCCACGCCCAGGAACATGAAGTTGACGAAATGGAGCGCCCTCTGCGTGACCGCGGACGCCAACAAGAGAACGCCCACCTGGAGGCCGATGAGCCAAAATACGTCTCGCAGCGGTCCATCCTCTCTCATAGCACCGTATTTACCCGTGATCCGGACTTCGTTGTAGATTTCCAAATTATCCCGACATTGGACAGGCTGTAAAGCAGCTTGACTTGTTGAAGGAAAACCTTTCGGGCTCGTCCATGTGAGGCCCGGGGCACAAGATCACGTCCGCTCCCACAGGGAAACCGTTTCGATGTGATACGTTTGGGGGAACATGTCCACCGGCTGGACGACCTCAAGCCGGTATCCCAGCTCCTGCAGGTAGAGGGCATCCCGGGCCAGCGTCGCGGGGTCGCAGGAGACGTACACCAGACGGCGCACCCGCAATCGGTGAAGGTGTTGAAGGACCTCCCGCCCGGCTCCACTGCGCGGTGGGTCCATGACGGCCAAATCCGCGGGTTCCCACAACACCCGAATGACCTCCTCCACCGGTCCCTCATGCAAGGCCACGTTCTCCAGGCCGAAATTCTGGGCATTGTGCGCGGCGTCCTCCATTGCGCTCTCACTCACATCGACCCCGATGACCAGCCCCACGTGAGGAGCCAGGGAGAGGCCAAAGAGGCCTACCCCACAATACAGGTCCAGGAGGGTCTCATGGCCTTTGGGCGCCAGGAACTCCTGCACCAGTCGGACCAGCGCTTCCGCCCCCGCGGTGTTGACCTGGAAGAAACTGTCCGACGAAATGCGGAAAACCCGCCCCCCCACTTCCTCCCGGATGTAGGGCAGACCGGCCAAGGGGAAAGGGGGCTTCCGCGGACGGTGGAGCACAACGGAGACGGGCATATCGACCTCCAGCGCGGGCATTTCCTCCCCGCGGGTCTCCAAAATAAGCATCCGGTCCCCTGTGTTCACCCCCGCCCGCAGGATAAGCCGTCGCAACCCGGGCCAGGAGAGGTCTAGGGCCCCATACACTTCGCCGAGGAGAGGGTGCATGAGTAAACACGCGTCGACAGGGACCACGCGATGGCTTTCCGCCTGGAGCAATCCAGGACGCCCCTCCCGATCGACGGAGAACTGCATGTGATTACGGTAGTGAAAAGGCTCCCCCACCGACATCACATCCCGAACCGGCGGATCCGCCACGTGGCCCAAACGTTGCAACTGGTCGATGACGATCTCCTTCTTCAAGGCCAGCTGACGCTCGTAGCGGATGTGTTGCCACTGGCATCCCCCGCACCCCTCGGGCCCGAAATAGGGACAAGGGGGGGCGACGCGATCCGGACTGGGGTCCAAAACACGGAGGAGCTGAGCCCGAGCCCATGTCTTCTTCTCCTGGCGGATGCGCACCCGCACCCGCTCCCCCGGGATCGCGTAGGGGACAAAGATAATCTTGCCCTCATGTCGACCAAAGGCTTCCCCGCCGTGGGCAATGCCCTCCAACAGGATCTCCACCTCCGGGCCGTCCGAACGTGCCCTGGATTGCTTCTTCCCCCGAGCCATGTGAGCTCCTTTATGCCTTGCTTTCGCCTTCCGGCAGAGTGGGCAACGTTAGTCCCGCGTCCACGTCCATATCCCAGCCGTGGCGTTCACCCCGACGCCAGGCGTAATATCCGGCCGCCGCGATCATCACCCCGTTATCCATGCAAAGGAACAACGGGGGAATGCTCACGGGTACGGGCATACGGGCCTGCATCTCCCGGCGCAACAAGGCGTTCGCGGCTACTCCACCGCACACGCACACATGCGCCGCCTGAGTGCGGTGAACGGCTTCGAGGGTGGCCTCGACCAGCCCTTCCACCACCACCCGTTGAAAGCTGGCCGCCAGATCCGCGACCGTTTGGGGGTCGAGGGCCTGGCGCCCCGCAGGGACCATGCGCCGCTCCAGGCCGGTTTCGACCCCTGCAGCCCGTTCCAGGGCTTGAACCTGACGCAAAACTGCAGTCTTCAGGCCGCTGAAGGAAAAGTTCAGGCCGGGCTGTCGTGGGGAGGGGAAGGAAAAGCGCGTGGGATCCCCCTGCGCGGCCACCCGCTGGATGGCCGGTCCGCCGGGATACCCCAAGCCCAGCACGCGGGCCACCTTGTCAAAGGCCTCCCCGGCCGCATCGTCCAACGTCCCGCCCAAGCGTCGGTACCGCCCGTGATCCTCCATGAGGATGAGTTCAGTATGCCCTCCGGAGACGATGAGGGCCAGGGTCGGGAAGGATGGAGGACGCCAGGAAGCCCCCGCGTCCGGGGGACGTACCCAGTTGGAGTAAATGTGTCCCTCCAGGTGGTTGACGCCGATGAGGGGCACCCCCGCGGCCCAAGCCAACCCCTTGGCCACGTTTACCCCCACCAGAAGGGAACCGACGAGGCCCGGCCCCCGGGTGACGGCAATCGCGTCCAGAGATGCCGGGGTGAGACCGGCTTCGGTAAGGACCTCCCGGATAAGCGGGTAGATGGTCACCACATGCTGCCGCGCGGCCACCTCGGGGAACACGCCGCCGTACTTGCGGTGGAGATCGGCCTGGGAGGCCACCCGATGCGCTACGATATGCTCCCCATCCCGCACAACGGCAACACCCGTCTCGTCACATGATGTCTCTATGCCCAGAATGTGCACCATCGTCCGTTCAACTCGGAAAACGTCCGCCGGACCCCTTCATTCGTCCTTCTGCAACAGCTCGATAAGGACGCCATGAGTGCTCCGGGGGTGAAGAAATGCCACCAGACCGTGAACGCCCTGACGGGGGGTTTCGTCGATCAGCTCGAACCCCAGACGGGCCAAACTCGCCATCGCCTGGCGGATATCGGGCACGCGAAAACACACGTGATGCTGGCCCTCCCCGCGCTTGGCCAGAAACCGCGCCACGCCCGTATCCTCCCGTGTCGGCCGGATAAGCTCGATGCGCACCGGCCGGGCATCCAAGAAGCACACCTCAACCCCTTGGTCGGGAACATCACGACGCTCCAGCACGGGGAATCCCAAGCGGTCCCTGTACGTCTCCAGGGCCGCCTCCATATCCGCTACGACAAAAGCCACGTGATCGATTTCAGGAAGTATGGGTGTCATAAGGCCACTCCTCATCGGGGATGACTCGCCACTCCTGCTCCTCAGGGTCGAAGTCGCTGATTTGTTCCAGGGGGAGTTTGATGTACTTGCCGTGCGCGGTTACGGCAACCGTCCCATCGGGGAGGAGGAGTTCCCCTTCCCCCTCAAAGATGCGACGGGTATCCTTGGTGACGCGCCCGATAACCCGAAGTTCCACGTTCAAGGGAACGGGTGCCTTGAAGCGCACGTGCAGCTCCACCGTCACGCCCCACACGCTATCCCCGTACTTGGTCATCAACGCCCGACCGATGGTCTCGTCCAGGATAGCGGTGGCGATGCCGCCGTGCAAACGTCCGGGATACCCCTGGTGGATGTCCTGGGGCACGAAGCGGGCAAGAACCGAGCCGTCCTCCTGTTCGTAGAAGAAGGCTTTGAGGCCGGCGATGTTCTTCATCCCGCAGACGAAGCACATCTTGGAATTGGGTTGCTTGCGTACAACGGCCATACCTGCACCTCGAAGGTCCCCTGGAGGGACGATTCACGCCAAATCCGGGGGTGAAGATGCTGCCCGTTCCCGAAGGGCCTGACGCGCCGCGCGGTCGACCCGCTCGTTTTCCGCGTGCCCTGAATGCCCCTGAACCCAATGCCATGTGATATCGTGCCGTTGCACCTCCTTCCACAGCGCCTCCCACAAATCCCGGTTCTTCACCGGCCGCTTCTTGCTCGTCCGCCACTGATTGCGTACCCACGTGGGCAGCCATTCCGTTATCCCACGGCGGAGGTACTGGGAGTCGGTGTAGAAGTCCACCCGGCATGGCCGATTCAAGGCACGCAAGGCCTCCACGGCCGCGCGCAGCTCCATGCGGTTGTTTGTGGTACGGCGGGCCGCGCCGGTCAACAACTTCTCATGAGCATTGTACCGTAGCAGGGCAGCCCATCCCCCGGGGCCGGGATTCCCCCGACACGCGCCGTCGGTATAGATAATGACGTGTGGCTTTTCCTTGGAACGATCCATCCTCACCGTCCTCACCGCATAGTTTCCGCCCGTCCGACACTCCGACCTCATCATTATACCGCAAAGGTGAAAAGACCTCGGAGTCCGGAGTTCACATCGTGGGAGGGGATAAAAAAACGGACGGGAACGTGTTCCCGTCCGTTTTGGTGAGGCGCGGAGGACTCGAACCCCCAACCCGCGGATTAAGAGTCCGC
>WGAA01000341.1 GCA_015489285.1 Anaerolineae bacterium
ATCACGGGCTGTGCATGTCTATCTCTACCCAAATCGAAGGTAGCTATGGTGGACGAACGCATCCAGGACTCGCAGGCCCCCCGGGCCTCGGAACACATTCCAGAACTCTCTCTGGCCATTCCACTCTACAACGAAGAGGAAAACGTCCGTTCGGTCGTCCAGGCCCTGGTCCGGGCGTTCGAGGCGGCCCAGGTGGATTACGAACTCATCCTGGTCGACAACGGTTCCCAGGACGCGACGGGGGAGATCATCGAAGAGCTGGCCCGGGAAAACCCCCGTCTCGTGCCCGTCCACATCCCCGTCAATGAGGGATACGGTTGGGGCATCATCACCGGCTTACGGCACTGTCGAGGGCGCTACCTGGGATACGCGTGGGGGGACAATCAGGTGCGCGCGGAGGACGTGGTGCGCATCTTCCAACGGCTTCGCCAGGGAGATGTGGACATGGCCAAATCCCTGCGCGTGCAGCGCCATGACGGATGGCAGCGGTTGATCATCACGCGGGTGTACAACACCATCTTCCCCCTCTTCTTCCCCGTTCACTCGGCCGACGTGAACGGGTGCCCCAAAATGTTCACCCGCGCCGCGTACGAAGCCATCCGGCCCCAAAGCAAGGACTGGTTCCTCGACGCGGAGATCATGATCAAAGCCCATCGCCTGGGACTCCGCATCGCGGAAGTCCCCGTCATCTTCTACCCGCGCACCTCGGGCAAATCCAAAGTCCGCTGGAAGACCGTCTGGGAGTTCATCCGTAACATGATCCGCTATCGCCTGCGAGGAGGAATATGAGCATGAACGAGGATAAGAGGAACATCCCCGTCGTCATCCTGGCCGGTGGTCGGGGATACCGCTTGCGGGAGGAGACGGAATTCCGGCCGAAACCGATGGTCGAGATCGGTGGACGCCCCATCCTCTGGCACATCATGAAGATCTACGCCCACTACGGGTTCACCAACTTCATCATCTGCCTGGGCTACAAAGGCCACATGATCAAGGAATACTTCCTCAACTACGAGTACATGCACCGGGACTTCACGGTGAAACTGGGGCAACAGAACAGCGTCATCCTCCACGACCATCACCCGGAGGAGGATTGGACGGTCACCCTGGCCGACACGGGCCTGGAGACGAACACCGGGGGACGGGTCTACCGCATCCGGCGATACATCCCCGGGGACACCTTCTTCATGACGTACGGGGACGGCGTCGCGGACATCAACATCGACGAGCTGCTCGCCTACCATCGGGCCAAAGGACGCATCGCCACCGTCACCGGCGTTCGGCCCTACTCCCGCTTCGGCGTCGTCGAACGCACCGAGGACGGGCTGGTCAAACGCTTCCGGGAAAAACCCCAACTGGACGGGCTGGTCAGCGGAGGCTTCTTCGTCTTCAACACCCGCGTCTTCGACTACCTGGACGAAAACGTCGTCCTGGAACAGGAACCCCTGCGCCGCCTGGCCGAAGACCGCCAACTGGCCATCTACGAGCACAAAGGATTCTGGAAGAGCATGGACACCTACCGGGATTGGCTGGAGTTCAACCGCATGTGGGAATCCGGCCATACCCCCTGGAAAGTGTGGGAGAAATAGGACCATGACGCGCACCCTCTCCGTTTCCCTGGCCCAGATTGCTCCCGTCCTGGGCAACGTGGAGAAGAACCTGGAAAAGCACCTGGCGTGGATCGAGGAGAGCGCCAAGGACAGCGACCTGGTCGTCTTCCCTGAACTCTCCTTGACCGGATACCTCCTGTGGGACCAGGTGCCGGATGTGGCCATTCGTCCCCACGACCTTCAGAACCCGGTCATGCAGGCCCTGCTCCGCGCGACCCGGCACCACGCCATCGATGTGGTCGTGGGATTCGTGGAGGAGGACGAACGCCACCGCTTCTACATCGCGTCCGCGTACCTCCACGACGGACGCATCCTCCACATCCACCGGAAGGTCTACCTCCCCACGTACGGGCTCTTCCTCGAAGGGCGGGATCTGGCCCGAGGGGATCGGGTGCGCGCGTTCGACGCGCCGTGGGGCCGCACCGGCATCCTCATATGCGAGGATTTTTGGCACGCGAGCCCGCCCTACCTCCTCTGGCTGGACGGGGCCGATGTGTTCATCCACCACTCGGCAAGCCCCGGCCGGGGACTCCGAGGGCGCGGCAAGCTGGACAGCAGTCGCTTCGTGGAAGAGGTCAACCAAACCTACGCGGCCCTGTTCACCTCCTACGTCCTCCACTGCAACCGGGCCGGCATCGAAGACGGCATCAACTTCTGGGGGGGATCGGCCATTTACGGGCCCGACGGCGAGCTCATCGCCCAGGCCCCCTACTTCCGGGAATACCGCCTCCACGCAGAGCTCGACCTGAGGGAAATCCGCCGCGTGCGGGAACGTCTCCCCCTCCTCCGGGATGAGCGGGTGGAGCTCACATTGCGGGAACTTCAACGCATCGCACACACATCCCACGAAACCTGAGGTGAGGAAGATATGACACCCAATCTTGCCGACCCTGCCTTGATCGCCATCGGGGTATCCATCATCGTCGTCATCGTCCTTGTCGTCGTCCTAAGCGTCGCCCTGGGCGTCATCTTCGGTGGGGAGTGATCGCGACCGCCGTCGCCGCGGCCGACCGCGACGGGAAACGCGCGCCCGTCGCCGGGAACGCCACGGTTCCGCTTCCGCCAAAAACGCCTCCACATGGGGGAAGGGATCCCGCGCGTGGGGCAAAGGAATGGCCGCGACGAATTCCTCCTGGAAAGAGGACTCCAGGGCCGTCTCCACGTACTCGACCCAGCGGGCCAACCGTCGGGCCTCCTCCCGCACCTCCCCGTCCAAAAGGGCCATGAGCGCGCCATCCCCCGCGGCATTGCCCACCGCCCGGACCCGCTCCGGCGGTGTGTCCGGGATCAGGCCCAGCATGAGGGCGTGGACGGGGTCGATGTAACTGCCGAACCCCCCGGCCAACTTCACCCGGTCCACCCTTTCGATGCCCAGGCGCTGCATGAGCAATTTGGCGCCCGCGTAGAGAGCGGCCTTGGCCAGCTGCACCGCCCGAATGTCGTCCGAGTGAATGACGATGGGCTCCCCCGTGGCGCTCTCATGGGGCCAGGCCAGGATGAAGGCCCCCTTTGTCCCCATAGGGACGAAGCGTTCCGTCTCCTCGGCCAGACCGGGCACGAAGCGTCCACTGTCATCGATGGCTCCCACCCGCCAGAGTTCGGCGACCGCCTCGATGATCCCCGAACCGCAGATGCCGCGCGCCTTGACCACCCGGGGGCGGTGGCGGTGACGCGGGGAACGGGCACGCACGTCGAAGGCATCGAGCGCGTCCTGGGGCCACACATCGCTCCAGCGCTCCTCCCCGATGACCTTGAAGCGCACCTCCAGGGTGCGGGGGTCGACGCGCACCCGTTCGATGGCGCCCGTCGCGGCCCGCATCCCGTGGCGGATCTGAGCCCCCTCGAACGCGGGGCCGGTGGGGCTGGACGCGGCGAGCACCCGTTCCCGGTTCCCCAGGAGGATCTCCCCGTTCGTCCCCACGTCGACGACCAGGTGGATTTCCCCCTCGACCCGGTGGGGCGCCTCCGCGAGGAGGACGGCCACGTTGTCCGCGCCCACGTGCCCCGCGATGCAGGGGAGGACGTGGACGTATCCCCCCGCGGCGATGTCCAGCCCAAAATCGCGGGCTTTCACGTCGAGCGCGTCCTGGACGACGAGGGTGAAGGGCGCGCTGCCCAGCGGGGTGGGGTCGAGGCCGAGGAAAAGGTGGTGCATGACCGTATTCCCCACGAGGACGACTTCGACCACGTCCTGGGGAGTTATCCCCGCGGCCGTCGTTGCCTCCCGAATGAGGGCGTTCAGGCCGTCGAGGATGAGGGTGTGGAGCCGCTCCCGCCCTTCCGGCTGCTGCATGACGTAGGAGATGCGGGACATGATGTCCTCGCCAAAGGGGATCTGGGGGTTCATGGCGGAGACGGTCTGGAGGATTTCCCCCGTGCGCAGGTGGACCAGGTGCCCGGCCAGGGTGGTCGTGCCCACATCGATGGCCATGCCGTACACGTCGTCATGGTATCCGGGACGCACGGCCACGGCCTCCTTATCCGAGCGAAGGGTGAGGGTGATGGCACGTCGGCCGGCCCGTAGGGCCTCGGGCAGTGCGCGCAGGAGGAGGGGGTCGGGGGTGACGTGGGCCAGCGCGAAGCGACTGCGGAGTTCCCCCTGAACCCGTTCCCATTCCCCGCCGCTTTCCTCCAAGCGGGGGGAAGGCACTTCCACGTACACCGGCCGAACGGTCGGCTGTATGCGGAAGGTGCGTTCTGTGGCTGCCTTGCGGATGACCTGACGTTTGAGACGACTTTCCTCGGGGACGACGATGACCACGTCCCCGTACACGCGAGCGCTGCAGGCCAGCCGCTGCCCCGGCTTCAGGGCGCACCGTTCCGCGCAGGCGCGCTCTCCTGCGTCGGGTGGGGAGAGGTGATGGGGCCGGGAGGTGATGCCGTACGCGGGGAAATGGCCCTCCGCGACGTCCACCCGGCATTGACCGCACGTCTGGTGCCCCCCGCAAATGGACTCGATGTACACGCCCAGTTCCCGGGCGACCTCCAGGAGGGATTGGCCCTCCCGGGCCCACCCCTGCCGGCCGGAAGGCTGAAACACCACCTTGTAGCGAGTTTCGGCCATCCTCCCTTTCCTCTCGAAAGCCGTCGAGCGGGGAGACACGGTCGCCCCCCTCGGCCGTTCCTTGCCTCCCACTATAACCGGATCCCGGGAAACGGAAAAGTCCGCACGGTGAGGTCGGTCCCGGCCTAACGACGTGAGGCGTCATCCGTCACTCGTCATGCGTCAGGCGCCGGGAGAGAGTCGGCGCTGCTGACGTATCTTGATTTCGGATGCGTGATGCGTAATGCGTAATTTGAGGAGGGGGTTGGCACTGTAGGACCAACCTCATCTTCACGCCGGTCTGTTACTCGTTACTCGTGACTTGTTACTAACGTTGGCGCTGTAGGGCCAATCTTGTCTTCGCGCCAGTCCCTTAATCGTTAATTGTCAATCGTTAATCGTTGTTTTCCTGCGCCATCCAATTACTCGTTACTCCGTTACTCGTTACTCGCCCTTTGGCTCCGCGGGAAACGCTCTTGGCCGGATTTTCCCCTCTGTGTTATAC
>WGAA01000342.1 GCA_015489285.1 Anaerolineae bacterium
CCACCAACGTGGATGATATGCCGGGCGAGTGGTTTGGTCCCCTCTTCGACGCGTTGTTCGCCGCCGGGGCCCTGGATGTGTGGTTCACGCCCATTCAGATGAAGAAGGGACGCCCCGGCGTTTTGATTACGGCCCTGGCATCCCGCGAGCACGCGGCCGCGGTACGTCAGGTGTTGGTCCGGGAGACGACGACATTGGGGGTGCGTGAAATGGAGGTGACACGGTGGTGTCTCCCCCGGGAAAGTCGTCGGGTGGCGACTCCCTGGGGAGAGGTGCGGGTGAAGGTTGCTCACCTGCCCGATGGCACGACCCGGGCCGTTCCCGAGTTCGAGGACTGTCGGGCTCTGGCCGAAGCTCACCACGTGTCCATCATGGACGTCTACTGGGCCGCGATCAGGGCGGCATGAGGTAGGCGAGGATCTCCCCCAGCACATCCCGGATTTCCAGGCCCTGCACCCTGCGGCCACCCCAGCGCTCCCGGGGATCCCAGGCGATGAAAATGCCGTCCCAGTCGTGGTTGGCGTCGTCTAGGCCCGTGTCGTTCTCGAAGGTGTGTACCCGGCCCAGTCCCACGCTACCCACCGAACGCCAGGCCAGGTTCCCCAGGTACACGATGAGGTCGGGCGGGATGTTACGCACCTCCCGGTAAATCTCCTGGGGCTTGCGCACCACCGTCCCCAGGGGCTGCCCCCGGTGGTCCACGGTCGCTTCCAACTTGGCCTTCAACTCGTCCCGCACCCGCTCGTAGTCCGTGGGGTCCACGATGCCCTGGGGCTCGCGGCTGCGCACGTTCAGGTGCACCCGCGCGTAATACCCTCCCGCCCCCCAGGCCACGGTTCGGGACCAATCCACTTCCGCCTTGATGAAGGGCGTGGGGCGGTCCGGGTATTCCTTCAGCACCAGATACCCCTCGCGGATGAGCCACTCGTTGATGGCGAAGCCGCCCATCATGGGCTGTGCGCCGTGGTCGCTGACCACCAGCACCCGTGTTTGCCCGTCCAGGCGGTCCAGCAGGCGGCCGATCTCCCGGTCCAGGTAGACGTAGTAGTCGTGAATTGCGTTCTGGTACGGGTTGCCGGGCACGTGCTTGGGGTGCGTCGGGTCCATGTACTTCCACAGGCCGTGGTGGATGCGGTCCACCCCGATTTCCACGAACATGAAGAAATCCCACGGCTTGCCCAGCAGGTGGTGCAACACCCGAAACCGTTTCTCCGTCATGCGGTAGAGGCTTTCCAGCAGGCGGTCCTTGTCCTCGGTGCGGAAGTCCGCCACGTCGAACTCGTAGGGCTCGCCGCCCAGCACCTGCGAGATTTCCCCGGCCAGGGAGGCGGGGTAGGTCCACTGCCGCGCGCCCGGCGGGGTGAGGAAGGAGGAGACGAGCCAGCCGTTGATGGGCCTCACCGGGTACGTTTGGGGCACCCCCACGACCACCGAGCGCAACCCCTGTTCGCCCAGGAGGTCCCACGCCCGCGGGTGGGGAACGTCCAGGGCCGTGGCGATGCGCATGCGCTCGTAGGAGTAGTCCGCGCGGTTGCGAAAGCCGTAGATGCCCAGTTCCCCCGGGTCCCGCCCTGACAGCATGACCGACCATGCGGGCACGGTGATGGGCGGCTCGCAGGAGCGCAGGGGGCCGTACATGCCCTCCCGCATCAACCGGCTGAACGTGGGCAGATCCTCCCGCCAGCGGTCGAACACCAGCCGCGGGTCCGCGCAGTCCAGTCCGATCACGAGGAGACGGCGACGGGTGGGGCGAGGCCCTCCCGCGGGGTGCTCCCCCGCGGAGGGCTTGCTTATTTTCCCTCAGCCTCCGCGGCTTTGCGCTGCTGCACCGCTTCCATCAGAATGCGGCTCACCTCAGGGCGGGTGAATTCCTCGGGGAGAGGAATGCCCTGCTCCAACATGCGCCGTACCTGGGTGCCGCTCAGGTAGATGTGGTACTTCTCGTCGTGCGGGCACGTCTTGCGGGTGGTGACGGCCTTGCACTTGGTGCAGTAGAACGCGTGCTCGAAGAAGAGGGGCGTGATGGCCAGTTCGTGGGGCAGGAATTCGTCGAAGATGTAATGGGCGTCGTAGGTGCCGTAGTAATTGCCCACGCCCGCGTGGTCCCGGCCCACGATGAAGTGGGTGCAGCCGTAGTTCTGACGGCAGATGGCGTGGAAGACGGCCTCACGTGGGCCTGCGTAGCGCATGGCCGCGGGGAACACGCCCAGGAGCACCCGGTCAGGTGGGTAGTAGTCCCGCAGGATGGCCTGATAACTGCGCATGCGCACGTCCGCGGGGATGTCGTCCTTCTTCGTCTCCCCGACCAGCGGATGCAGGAAGAGGCCGTCCACGATTTCCAGGGCGACCTTCTGGATGTACTCGTGCGCGCGGTGAATGGGGTTGCGCGTCTGGAACGCGACCACCCGCCGCCATCCCCGCTCCGCGAACATGCGGCGGGTCTGGGCGGGGTCATGGCGGAATTCGGGGAACTCGATCTTGCTCGGGCGGTTGAGGAGCCAGATGTCCCCGGCCAGGTACACATCTCCCTGGCGGTACACCCGAGCCACACCGGGGTGCTTGTCCTCGGTGGTGCGGTAGACGAGTTGGGCCTCCCGTTCCTTGTCGTACTCGAACTTCTCGGCCAGTTCCAGGATGCCCATGATGTTGTCCTCGCCCGACTCCGTGCGCTCCACCAGCGCGATCTCCTGGCCGATGTTCAGCGCGTCGGCCGTTTCCCGGTC
>WGAA01000343.1 GCA_015489285.1 Anaerolineae bacterium
AAGACAACGATTAACGATTGACGATTAACGATTAATAAGGATGGCGTAGGGACAGGGTTGGCCCAACGCTACATCGTGAGTAACGAGTAACGGAGTAACGAGTAATTGGTTGGCGTGGCAGCAAGGTTCTCGCCACAGAGCCGAGCTTGTCTTCAAATTACGCATTACGCATCACGCATCACGTCATCAACCCAAGCTGCACCTGCCGTGCCTACTTCCTCACCGGCGCCTGACGCATGACGAATGACGAGTGACGTTACGCATTACGCATCACGGATTACGTCGCCGGGCCAAGCTTCATTCCATCGCGCCGGCCTCCTCCCAGCGCCTGACGCCTCACGTCCCCCTATCCATAAAGCGTACAAGATTTGGCGATACTTACACCTTTCATTATAATGCGCCCGACTATGGTGTCACTCCGTCACAGAGAGGGTGAGCACAATCGACGTATTCAACCGGCTCTAAGCGTCGAGGAGGAGGAACACTTGTGCGACGGTTGATGAATCCCCGTGTCATTGGCATTACGTTGGGGGTACTGATCCTCATGGTGGGCAGTGCCCTGGTGTTGAAAGTTCCACTTCCGGCTATTGTCCTCCCCGCGGAGCCTATCATGTGCATCGGTGGCGAGCTGGCTTCCGGCGCCCACGGGCTCCATTGTGAATCCGGATTTCCCTTCACCAATTCGATGGCCGCTACGCTGGTGGCCGATTTGACCATTTTCCTCCTGTTCTACTTCGCCCTGCGTAACATGCAGCTTATCCCTTCGGGGTTGCAGAACGCGGTGGAAGCGGTTATCGAGTGGTTCTACGCGCTGGTGGAGGATATTGCCGGCAAGGAGAACGCCCCCACCTTCTTCCCCCTGGTCATGACGATCTTCGTCTTCGCGCTCGTGGCCAACTGGTGGGAGCTGGTCCCCGGCATGGACGCCTTCGGATGGATCGTGAAGAGCCACGGAGAACACGGGTGGGGGGTGAAGTCCCTGCTGGGAGTGTACACGCTGACCCGGGAACACGGTGAGTACACCCTGGTGCCCTGGCTGCGCACCGCGACCACGGATCTGAACGTGACCATCGCCATGGCCCTGATTTCGGTCACGTACGTGCAGATCGCGGGAGTCCGCTTCCAGGGGTGGAAGTACTTCAAGAAGTTCATCCGTCCCGGCTACATGAGCGGTGGGGTGTTCGGTACGGCGCTGGACGTCTTCGTGGGCATCCTGGAGCTCATCAGTGAGCTGGCCCGTATCGTCTCCTTCTCCTTCCGATTGTTCGGCAACATCTTTGCGGGGACGGTGTTGCTGTTCGTCATGCCCTATCTCATTCCCCTGTTCGTCCCCCTCCCCTTCTACGGGTTGGAGGTCTTCGTCGGCCTGATCCAGGCCTTCGTCTTTGCCGTTTTGACGCTGGTGTTTATCGTGATGGCCATCATCAGCCACGGCGATCACGGCGAGCACGCGTAATCGGTCTGGCCTTAAGGGCCCAGTTCAACCGGGGGACGTTTTGTCCGCCGGAATATTTACCAAGTTAGGAAAAGGAGGTTGCACGTCATGGAAGGATTGGCTTCTGGTCTGGCAATGGGGTTGGGCGCCATCGGCCCCGGCATCGGGGTTGGTCTGGTCGTCTTAGGAGCGTTGCAAGGCATCGCGCGCAACCCGGAGGTCGCGGGTGAAATCCGCACGAACATGATTTTGGGTATCGCGTTTGCCGAGGCCATCGCCATTTACGCTCTCGTGGTGGCTTTGCTGCTCAAGTTCGTGTAATTCCCACCCCTGAGGTTTCTAAGGAGGACATCCTGTGGAAGCGTTAACCAATTTGGGCATCAACGGGACCTTCTTGCTTACCCAGATTATCCACTTCCTCCTTCTTCTCTGGCTTTTGAAGGTGTTCGTGTACACGCCCGTGTTGAACATGTTGGCGGAGCGCCGCGAGCGCATCGAAGAGGGGTTGAAGGCGGCCGAGCTGGCGCGCGAGGAGGCGGCCCGACAACGGGCGGAGTTGGAGAAGCAGCTGGAGGAGGAGCGACGACAGGCCCAGGCGCGCATCGCCGAAATCACCCGACAGGCCGATCAGCTCCGCGAACAGATCCTGGAGGAGGCCCGCAAGGAGGCCGAACGGATCATCGCGGAGGCCCGGGAAGAGGCCCAGCGGGAACGGGAACGTATCCTGCAAGAAGCGCGCAAACAGGTGGCCGAACTCGCCCTGGTCATCGCGCAGAAGGTCGTTGGGGAGACGTTGGATCCCCAGAAGCAGCACCAACTCATTGAGAAATTCCTGGCGGGTGAACAACTGTGAACCAGCGAGATAAGGAAATCCGGGCTTACGCGACAGCGCTTCTCGAGGCGGTGGTGGAGGAGGCTCTGACCGCGTTGCGCTCCCTCGAGGAGAGGTTGCGGAGGGACGAGGCGCTGCGCGCCTTTCTCGAGGACCCCGAACGGGATGTGGGGGAGAAGTACGCCAAGATCCGGGAAATCGTTCCCCCGGGCACAGGAGAGGCGGTCATCAAGTTCCTGGGACTGCTCATCAGCCGGCAGGACCTGGGATACCTGGACGAGATCATCGCCGCAGCCCAGAAGCAGGCCGAGAAGACGGGTGAAGCCCCCACCCTGGCGGTCGTCGTCTCCGCCGTCCCCCTGACGGAGGAGGAGCGCAAGGCTCTCGAGGCCAAGGTGCGGCAGCACTTCCGCGATCGCATCAAGGGCCCCCTGGTCTTCGAATACCGGGTCGACCCGGACATTTTGGGCGGCCTCATCGTGCGCGTGGGCGACACCCTCATCGATTACAGCCTGCGCAGCCGCCTGGAAGAGCTGCGCCACCGCCTGGAAGAGATCGTCTAGCAACAAGCTCGAGGGGGAGAGGATGGCCCGTTCCTCGCGGGGGGCGTCCTCCTCTCGTACACGTATGACCGGGAGGGAGAACGCGCGCGACGCGTACTCTTGGTAGGAGGATCATCCATGGGTGTGAGTGTCGAACAACTGGCAGAGGAACTCAAGGAACAAATTTTGCGCTTTGAGCCCACGGCGCGCGAAGTGGATGTGGGCACGTTGACTTACGTGGGCGATGGGATTGCGCGCGCGACCGGCCTGACAAAGGTCATGGCCAACGAGCTCGTGGAGTTCGAAAACGGCACGTTGGGGATCGCCTTCAACCTGGAAGAGGACTCCGTGGGCATCATCATCATGGGGGAATACACGGACATCGAAGAGGGGCAGATGGTCCGTTCCACGGGGCGCATCGTCTCCGTGCCCGTGGGGGACGCCCTCATCGGCCGTGTGGTCAACGCGGTGGGACAGCCCATCGACGGCAAGGGGCCCATCGAGACGGACAAGTACCGCCCGGTGGAGCGCATCGCCCCCGGCGTCGTCTACCGCGAGCCCGTGAACACCCCCGTGCAGACGGGCATCATCGCCATCGACTCCATGATCCCCATCGGCCGCGGCCAGCGCGAGCTCATCATCGGCGACCGTCAGACGGGGAAGACGGCCATCGCCATCGACACGATTATCAACCAGAAGGGCAAGGACCTCATTTGTATTTACGTGGCCATCGGGCAGAAACGGGCCCAGGTTGCCCAGGTCGTGGCAACGCTGGAGAAGTACGGGGCCATGGACTACACCGTCGTCGTCTCCGCGACCGCGTCGGAACCGGCGACCCTCCAGTACATCGCCCCGTACGCGGGGTGCGCCATCGGCGAGGAGTTCATGGAACAGGGCAAGGATGCCCTCATCGTCTACGACGACCTGAGCAAACACGCGTGGGCCTACCGGCAGGTCTCCCTGCTCCTGCGCCGTCCGCCCGGACGTGAGGCGTACCCGGGCGATGTGTTCTACCTCCACTCCCGCCTCCTGGAGCGGGCGGCCAAGCTGGCCAACGAGTACGTCATCGTGAAGGAGGGGGAGGAGCCCCGGCGGCCGGGCGTCAACGGCAAGGTGTACCGGGGTAAGCTGGGCCTGGAGGAGGCCGAGGAGGACGTGAAGGCCCTGGGGCCGGGATATACGGTCGTCCGCCTGCCCGACTCGGGTGGGTCGTTGACCGCGTTGCCCATCATCGAGACGCAGCTGGGCGACGTCTCCGCCTACATTCCCACCAACGTCATCTCCATTACCGACGGGCAGATTTACCTAGAACCGGAGCTGTTCAACGCGGGCTTCCGCCCCGCGCTGAACGTGGGTATTTCCGTCTCCCGCGTTGGTGGGGCCGCCCAGCGCCCGGTGATGAAGCAGGTGGCCGGACGTCTGCGCCTGGAGCTGGCCCAGTACCGGGAGCTGGCCGCGTTTGCCCAGTTCGGGTCCGATCTCGACCCTGCGACGCAGCGCCAGCTGGAGCGGGGCCGCCGGGCCATGGAAATCCTCAAGCAGCCCCAATATCGTCCCATGCCTCTGGCCCACCAGGTCATGCTCATCTTCGCGGTGACCAACGGCTTCCTGGATGAGATCCCCGTGGAGCGCATCCAGGCGTGGAAGGAGGCCTTCCTCCGCTGGGTCGAGGCCACGTACCCGGACCTGGTGCGCACCATTGCTACCGGTGAGAAGATGTCCCCGGAGACCATCGAGCAGCTGAAGACGGCTCTGGAAGAGTTCAACCGGACGTTCGAATAACGGGCGGGATGTGTTGAGGGAGGAGAGGTAGAGGCCGTGGCATCCGATCGGGAAATCAAGCGACGCATACGCAGCATCAAGAACATCGCTCAGGTCACCAAGGCGATGGAGGCCGTTTCCGCCTCCAAGATGCGCCGGGCCCAGCAGCAGGTGCTGGCCACCCGTCCTTACGCGCAGAAGGCCCAGGAAGTCCTCAACTTCCTCGCCTACCTGCCGCAGAATCGCCGTCTTCTCCACCCCCTCCTGCAGGAGCGGCCCGTGGAGAAGGCCCTCATCGTCCTCATCACCGCGGACCGGGGGCTGGCCGGAGGCTTCAACAGTCACATCATCCGCCATGCCCTGCACTTCAGCGAGAGCCTGGATAAACCCACCCGCTGGGTGACCGTCGGGCGCAAGGGGCGGGATTACATGGCGCGTTACGGCTATTCCATCGTGGCCGAGTTCACCAAGCTGGGCGACCGCCCGACCTCTTTGGACGTGGCCCCCATCGCCCGCATCGCGGCCGAGGAATTCGTGGCCGAGCGGGCCGACGCGGTCTACGTCTGCTACACGGATTTCATCAACGTCATGCGGCAGGTGCCCACGACGAAGCAGCTCCTGCCCATCGAACCCTTGAAACCCCAGGTCAAGTGGTCCCCGGACTACATCTTTGAACCCGATCCGGAGACGATTTTGGACCTGGTGCTGTACCGGTTCGTCGAATTACAGGTCCTCCAGGCCGTGTACGAGTCCATTGCCAGCGAGCACGCGGCCCGCATGGTGGCCATGCGCAACGCAACGGACGCGGCCCTGGACCTCATCGATGAGCTGACGTTGAGCTACAACAAGGCACGTCAGGAACGGATCACGCGCGAGATTATCGACATCGCCGGCGGTGCGGAGGCACTGCGTCAAGCTTTAGAGCAGGGATAGGTGAGAGGCTTCGACCTCGCACCACGATGCGTAGGGAGGCATTCGTATGGCATACAAATCGGTCGGACGTATTCGTCAGATCATCGGTCCGGTGGTGGACATCGAGTTCCCCGACGGCCAATTGCCCGATGTGTACGACGCGGTGGAGATCCCCCTGGGCGAGGGGAAGAAGTTGGTCTGCGAGGTGCAGTATCACCTGGGGAACAATTGGGTGAAGACGGTGGCCTTGGGACCGACGGATGGGTTGCGTCGGGGTATGGAAGCGTACAACACGGGCGAGCCCATCAAGGTGCCCGTGGGGCCCGCAACCTTGGGCCGGGTGTTCAACGTGGTCGGGGAGCCCATCGACGAGATGGGCCCTGTGGAGACGGATTTGTATTACCCCATCCACCGTCCGGCCCCGCCCCTGGTGGAACAGTCCACCAAGTCCGAGTTCTTCGAGACGGGCATCAAGGTCATCGACCTCATTGCTCCCTTCACCCGCGGTGGAAAGACGGGGGTCTTCGGTGGGGCCGGTGTGGGTAAAACGGTCATCATCATGGAGCTCATCCGCAACATCGCGGTGGAGCACGAGGGGTATTCCGTGTTCGCCGGGGTGGGCGAACGCAGCCGCGAGGGAAATGACCTCTGGCTGGAGATGCGTGAGTCCGGGGTCATCAACAACACGGTCATGGTCTTCGGCCAGATGAACGAACCCCCCGGGTCCCGCCTGCGGGTGGGGCTGACAGGGGTGACGATGGCCGAGTACTTCCGCGATCAGGGCAAGGATGTGCTCCTCTTCATCGACAACATCTTCCGCTTCGTCCAGGCGGGCGCGGAAGTGTCCTCCCTTCTGGGCCGCCTGCCCTCGGCCGTGGGGTATCAGCCCACCCTGGGGACGGATATGGGGGAGCTGCAGGAGCGCATTACCTCGACCCGCAAGGGGGCCATCACCTCCATGCAGGCCATCTACGTCCCCGCGGATGATATTACGGACCCGGCTCCCGCGACGACGTTCGCGCACCTGGACGCGACCATCTCGCTGGAACGCTCACTGGCCGCCCAGGGCTTCTACCCGGCCGTGGACCCCCTGGCCTCCACATCCCGCATTCTCCAGCCGGACATCGTGGGGGAGGAGCACTACAATGTGGCCCGCGGCGTCCAGCAGACCTTGCAGCGGTACAAGGACCTGCAGGACATCATCGCCATCCTGGGGGTCGAGGAGTTGAGTGAGGAGGACAAGATTACCGTGGCCCGGGCCCGCAAGATCCAGCGTTTCCTCACCCAACCCATGTTCGTGGCCGAACAGTTCACCGGTATCCCCGGGCGGTACGTGAAGATCGAGGACACGGTGCGGGGATTCCGCATGATCCTCGACGGGGAGTTGGACGACATCCCCGAGCAGGCCTTCTACATGAAGGGAACCATCGAGGATGTCCTGGAAGAGGCCGAACGGATGCGTCGCGGCGGATAAGGGAACAGTTTAGGAAACCGGGTGACCTACGCCAGACTTCCGAAGTCCGGGAGACTTCGGAAGTCTGACCGGGAAGTTTAGGAATCGGGTGTGTACCTATGGAAACCATACGTTTGGAAATCGTGACGCCGGAACGACAGGCCCTGGCCGAAGACGTTCGTTCCGTTACTTTGCCGGGCGTGAGCGGCGAGATGACCATCCTGCCCCGTCACGCGCCCCTTATGACCTTGCTGAACCCGGGGGAGCTGGTCATCCGCTATCCCGATGGCGATGAGGTCGCCTTTGCCGTCGGGGGCGGGGTTGCCGAGGTGCGGCCGGACAAGGTCGTCATCCTCGCGGACGCGGCGGAACGGGAGGACGAGATCGACATCGCCCGGGCCGAAGCCGCACGCCAGCGCGCGGAACGCCTCCTCAAAGAGGGGGTCCCGCCGGAACGCCGTCGGGAGGTGGAGCTCAGCCTGCGCAAAGCCTATGTCCGCTTGCGGGTGGCCCGCCGCCGACGCCGTCGTCGGGGATTGCAACCGCGGGCGGGGGAAGAGGAGACTTCCGGCGAGTGAGACTCGCAGCAACACGAGGACAAGGGACGCCGGACGGGGAAGTGATCTCCTCGTCCGGCGTTTTGCGTCTTCCTCATGAAACGCCCTATCAGTCCTTGCGGACTTCGGAAGTCTGTTGCTATGTGTGTTACAATAGGGCACACACCGGATTTCGAGAACCCGTCACAGGCCGAGGAGTGGGTCTATGTTCGAACGATATATCGGCATCGATTTGGGAACGGTCAACGTTCTCGTGTACATGAAGGGAAAAGGGATTGTCCTGCAGGAACCTTCGGTCGTGGCCATATCCCGTCGGGATAGCAAGATTGTGGCCATCGGCCGCGAGGCCCGGGAGATGGTCGGGCGCAACCCGGAGAGCATCGAGGTCGCCCATCCCCTGAAGGACGGCGTCATCGCGGACTACGAGGTCACGGAGAAGATGCTGGCCTACTTCATCCGCAAGTTGTTGGGTCGGTTCCGCCTGGTACGTCCCATCCTCATGGTGAGCGTCCCCCGGGGGGTCACGAGCGTGGAGGCGCGCGCGGTCCACGACGCGGCGATTCAGGCGGGCGCCCGGGAGGCCTACCTGATCCCCGAACCTCTGGCCGCGGCCCTGGGCGCGGGTCTCCCCATCGAGGAGCCCACCGGGAATATGGTGGTGGACCTGGGCGGTGGGACGACCGAGTCGGCTGTGGTCTCCGTGGGGGATATTGTGGCCTGGAGTTCGGTGCGCGTCGGGGGGAATCGCCTGGACGAGTCCATCATGGCCTACGTGCGCCGCAAGTACAATTTGATCATCGGCCAGCAGACGGCAGAGGAGATCAAGATCAACATCGGCAGCGCGCTCCCCCTAGAGGAGGAGCTTTCCATGGAGGTGAAGGGGCGGGATCAGGTGACCGGGTTGCCCAAGACCATCACCATCACGTCGGGGGAGGTGATGGAGGCCATCGAGGAGCCCCTGTCCATCATCGTCGATTCGGTGCGCCAGACGCTGGAGAAGACGCCGCCGGAGCTGGCCGCGGATATCATCGACCGGGGGATGGTGCTCACGGGAGGGACGGCCCTCTTGCGCCAGTTGGACCGCCTGCTCATCCAGAAGATGGGGGTCCCCGTGTACGTGGCGGACAATCCCATTGCGTGTGTGGCCATCGGCGCGGGCCGCGCGCTGGACAGCCTGGACGTCATCCTCCGCAGTTTGCCCCGGGTGTGAGACGATGAGCAACGTGCACTGGCTGGCATGGCGGGAGATCCTGGCCGAGCTCCTGGAGGGTGTTCCCTCCCAGGAGAACGTGGCGCCCCCCTGGTTGGTCAACCCGGAGACGAAACGGCAGTTGACGCTGGACGTGTTGTACCCCGACCTGGGCCTGGCCGTGCATTTCCGCGGGGCCCGACCCGCGGCCCAGCGGCGCCGCCTGTCCGATGTGGAGGTCGCCGCGGCGGAGCGGCGTGAGCAGATCCGCCGGGAGTTGTGCCGGGCCCACGGGATCACCCTGGTCACCATCGACCTCCAGAGCGAGGAACCCCGCCGGGCGCTGGACGCGTTGTACACGGCCTTGAGTCGGGTGACCCGGGAGCTGGCCCACAGTTCCCGGGAGGATAAGGTGGAGATGCTGGAGCGGGTGGCCCGAGCCCGACGCCTGTTAGAGGACATTCGGGCCCGCGTGCGTCGCCCCGAGGATCTGGACGTGTTCGCGGATAAGTGGCGGGACCGGGAGGCCCGCCTGATTCGCGAGGCACGGACGCGCCAGGAGGCCCCGCCCCCTCCCCGGCGTCGCTACAAAGTGGGGATGCGGGTGCACCACGAGCGGTTTGGGGAAGGACGAGTGGTCGCGGTGGAGGATGAGGCCAACGGGGATCAGCGGGTGACCATCGATTTCCTGACCGCGGGGCAGCGCACGTTCCTGGCTAGTCTGGTGGGGGAGAAGTTGAGGGTGAAGTGAGGGGAGATGGCGCCTCGACCGGGAGGCGCCATCCTCAGTGACGACGACGGCTGCGTTCTCGGGCGCATGTGGCACACAACGTCGTCTCGGGGAAGAGCTCCAACCGTTCCGGTTCGATGGGTTTGCCGCACACTTCGCAGATGCCGTACTGACCCTCCTCCAGCCGCCGGATGGCTTCTTCCAGCATGGCGATGCGTTCCAACAGCATATCCCGCCGTGCCAGGTTCATCTCCCACTCGTACAGCCGCGGGCTACCGACGCCCAGGCCGAATTCCGGCTTGTCCTCGAGTTCTTGCAGGATTTCGTCCAACTCCTTTCGCGTCTCTTCGAGTTCCGCGCGCAGCCGTCTGAGTTCCTGTTCTCGTTCGCTGACGTGTGTCGCTGCGCTGTTCATTCCATCCTCCTTCGCCTTTCTCCTTAGGTCTTAAGAGGGGACGCGTCCGCTTCGGGCCCCCTGGTGGTGTTTACGCCGTGGGGGTCTCGTCGGGCGTGGGGGATGAGTCCGCGGGGGATTCCTCCGTTTCCTCCCATTGGGGGACCCCCCGCATCCCCAGGGAGATGCGTTGGCGCTGAGGGTCGATGTGCAGGATGCGCACCATCACCTGATCGCCCCGTCGAAGCAGGTCTTGCGGCTTTTGCCCTTTTTGGAGGGGGAGCTCGCTGCGGTGGATGAGCCCCTCCAACCCCTCCTCGAGGCGGGCGAACGCGCCGAAGTCGGTGACGTTGGTAATGGTTGCCGGTACGATGTCGCCGACGCGATATTTACGCACCCGTTCTTCCCAGGGATTGGGCTGGAGGCGTTTCAGGCTCAGTCCGATGCGGCGTTGCTCCCGGTCCACTTTGATGACGAGGGCTTTGACGGTTTGACCGGGCTGAACGACGTCGGCGACGTTGTTGACCCGTTCCCAGGCGAGTTCCGAGCGGTGGATGAGGCCGTCGACCCCGTTGAGGTCGACGAACGCGCCGAAGTGGGTGATGTTGCGCACGACGCCTTCTACCACGTCGCCCTCTTTGAGGGTGGCGAGGAGTTCGTCCTTGCGGCGTTCTCGGAGGATGTGGACGGCCTCTCGGTGGGAGGCGATGAGGCGTCGTCGGGCCCGGTCGACTTCCAGGATGACAACGGGGAGGGTTTGCCCCACGAAGGTGCTCAGGTACTGTAGCCGTTCTTCAGGGGTGAGGTGTTTGGGCACGTTGGCCAGGTGGGAAAGGGGAACGAAGCCGCGCAGCTGGCCGAATTGGATGATGAGGCCCCCTTTGTTGTAGGTGAGGACCCGGCATTCGACGATCTCTTTGCTCTCCTGCAAGTGGTGGGCCTGGACCCAATCCTGTTCCTGGTAGGCCTGGGAGAGGCTCAATTCGATGTCTTCTGTGTCCTCGTACACGCGACGGACGATGACGGGGACCCGCATGCCCACGTGCAGGGAAGCCCGAACGTCCTCGGGCAGGAGGTCCACATCCCGCGAGGGCACGAACCCATCCCGTTTCGCCCCGATGTCCACCAGGATCTCCGTAGGGGAGATCTGGACGATGGTCCCTTCGACGATCTCTCCCCTTCGTGGGTGCAACAACGCTTTGGTCGGACGTCGGAGCCATTCCTGGAAGAGCTGAAAGTCCTCGTCTGTCAGTACATCTTGGAGGTGGCTGTTGTCGTGCACGTTCGTTCTCCGCAAGGGGGATAGGATGTGTACAAACAAAAGCTCGGATGCCCCAAGGAGACATCCGAGCTTTATGTCCTGGTCTCACGAGTTTTGTAGCTGCGGATGTAGGTTAAGGCGGAGTGCTCCTTGGGACAAGACAAAGGAATTGGTCCATTGATGGCTCCAATGCTATCCTCCTAGCTGGTTTGGCCGATTCCCCCTGTTATGTAGTATAACATTGGGCCAATACCCTGTCAAGAGGGGTAGACTTCGGCCCGGTATCCGTCGGGGCAACCGGAATTCCGAAGATAAGGTTGGCCCCCAGCGCCACCCCGGCCTCAAATTACGCATCGCGAGTAACGAGTAACGGAGTAACGAGTAATCGGATGGCGCGGAAAGACAACGATTAACGATTGACGATTAACGATTAAAGGGGTTGGCGCGAAGACAAGATTGATCCTACAGCGCCAACTCTCCTGCCCAAATTACGCATTACGCATCACGCATCACGTTACGCATCACGTATCACGTTTGCGCCCGCAGCGCCGATATTCTCACCGGCGCCTAACGTCTGACGCATGACGCATGACGCATGACGCATGACGCCGTGCGAATTTGGCCCCGGACTTCGGAAGTCTGAACTTAAGGGAGATCTCGAAGGTGACGATGGGTAATGAGGTGCTTATCGACGGAGCTCAGGGGGAAGGGGGCGGGCAGATCCTGCGCGCCGCTTTGAGTCTGGCCGTGCACACGGGCCGGGGGTTCCGCATGATCCACATCCGGGCCCGCCGCCCCCAGCCGGGCTTGCGTCCCCAACAAGTGACCGCGGTGCGCGCGGCCGCGGCCCTGTGCGATGCCCGTGTGGAGGGGGATGAGGTGGGAAGCACACAGTTGACCTTCGTGCCCAACCACGCACCCCGCGCGGGGTCCTATCGCTTCGACGTGGGGACGGCCGGGTCGACGTCGCTGATCCTGGAGACCCTCTTGCCCCCTCTGGCCGAGCTGGATGCCCCCTCCTGGTTGACGTTGACCGGCGGCACCCATGTGCCCTGGAGCCCGCCTTATCACTACATCGAGCGGGTCTTCCTGCCCGCGGTCCGCGCGCTGGGCTGGAACGTGGAAACCCGTCTCAAACGCTGGGGATGGTATCCCCGCGGGGGCGGACGGGTGCACGTCTCTGTGCGTCCTCCCCGCCGCCCACCCTCCCACGTGGACTGGAGCGAACGGGGCGAACTGCGACATGTGTGGCTTCTCTCCGCCAGCAGCCACCTTCCGGCCCACATCCGACAGCGTCAGGCCAAGCGGGCCAAGCAGCGGCTCCGGGAGGCGGGCGTGCCCCCGGACGAGGTCGTCGTGGTGGACGCCCCCGGACCGGGGGTGGGGACGTGTGTGGTCATCGCGGCCACGTACGAGAACGGGTGGGGTGGCAGCGTCAGCCTGGGGAAAAAGGGGAAGCCCGCGGAGCAGGTGGCCGAGGAGGCCGTGGCCGATTTTCTCGCCTTTCACCGGAGTGGCGCGGCCCTGGACGTTCACCTGGCCGATCAGGTGATCGTGCCCTTACTCGTGCGGGGGGTATCGTGGCGATTTTCCACACCCCGGTTGACCAACCATCTACGCACGGTGATTTGGCTCACCGGCCATTTCTTGCCCCATAATGTAACCATCGCACAAGAGGAGGCACAGGTCATCGTCCAATGTTCGAACTCGTCTTCCTAGGCACGTCCGCGTCGGCCCCGTCCGTGGAGCGGGGACTTTCTTCCGCCATCCTGATGCACCGGGATAAGCGGTTCATGATCGATTGCGGCGAGGGAACCCAACGCCAGCTGCTCATCAGCGGCCTGGGGTTCCGCCGCTTGCACTCCATCCTCCTGACCCACGGTCATCTGGACCACATTCTGGGGCTGGGCGGCCTCCTGTCCACCATGGGGCGTTGGGAGATGATCGACCATGTGACGATTTACGGCTCGGCCTGGCCCTTGCAACGGGTGCGGGGGCTCCTCGACGTGGTCTTCGGGCCCGAGTATCCCCTGGACGTGCGCTTACAGGTGGTGGAACCGGGGATATTGCAGGAGGATGCCACATTGCGGGTGTCCGTCTTTCCGGTGGTACACCGGGGGCCGGGATGTGTGGGATACCTGTTCGAGGAGCCGGAACGGCGCCCATTTCTGGTGGAGCGGGCGGAGGCCCTGGGCGTGCCTCCGGGACCCGAACGGCGTCGTCTGGTGGAGGGGGAGCGCGTGGTTCTGCCCTCGGGGCGGGTGGTGACGCCCGACGAGGTGTTGGGGCCTCCGAGGCCGGGGATTCGTGTGGCCTTTGTGGGGGATGCGGCCGAGACCGAGCCGCTGTTGCCTTACTGTTCCGGTGTCGACGTGCTTGTCATCGAGGCGACGTATTTGGAACGGGATGCGGACCTTGCCCGTGCCTTTGGGCATTTGACCGCGGCGCAGGCTGCCCGTTTCGCCCTGAAAGCCGGAGTCAAACATCTCATACTGACGCACATCTCTCGGCGCTATACAGGCGAAGAGGTGGAAGCCGAAGCCCGGGCCATCTTCCCCAACACCGTCGTCGCCAACGACTTCGACCACTTCGAAATCCGGCGGGAAGGGGTGAAGA
>WGAA01000344.1 GCA_015489285.1 Anaerolineae bacterium
ACCCGGACCGGGTGGCGCCTCCTCTGGTGGAGGTATTACAATGGGGGGAGGAGGCGTTTCGCGCCCGCTTCAGGAAGACGCCGGTCATGCGGGCAAAGCGCCGGGGATTGTTGCGGAACGCGTGTGTGGCCGTGGGCAACTGGGGGGACCCGTACGCCCTTCCCGTCCTGGAACGGGTGCTGGCCGAGGAGCCGGACCCCCTCATCCGGGGGCATTGTGCCTGGGCTCTGGGACGCATCCCCGGCGCCCGCAGCCGTCGGCTGCTCCGGCAGGCGTGGGAACGGGAGGAGGACCCGTACGTGCGCGAGGAGATAGAGTGGGCACTGGAGGAAGGGAGATGAGCCGGGAGGAGAGACGCCGGGCCCTGCGATTCGTGATCCTGCTGGGCATCGTGAGCCTGTTGAGCGACATGACGTACGAGGCCGCGCGCAGCATCATCGGCCCCTACCTGGGATTGTTGGGCGCGGGGGCCGCGGTCGTGGGAGGTGTGGCCGGGTTGGGGGAGCTCGTCGGCTTGAGCCTGCGCCTGGTCTTCGGCTGGCTCAGTGACCGCACCGGCCGTTACTGGACCATTACCCTGGTGGGATATGGCTTAAATTTGCTCGCGGTGCCCTTGCTCGCCCTGGCCGGTCACTGGGAGGTGGCCGCGGCGCTGATCGTGGCCGAGCGGTTGGGCAAGGCCATCCGCACACCGGCCCGGGATGCCATGCTCTCCCACGCCACTGCGGAGGTGGGACGAGGGTGGGGGTTCGGCCTGCACGAGGCGCTGGACCAGACCGGCGCGGTTTTGGGCCCGTTGATGGTGGCCGCGGTCCTCTACATCCGGGGGTCTTACCGCTTCGCGTTCGGCATGTTGCTCCTCCCGGCCCTCCTGGCGCTGGCCGTCCTCATTGCCGCCCGTCTCCTCTACCCGCACCCCCGTGAGCTGGAGACGCGGACGCCGCCCCTCCAGACCCGGGGTATTCCCCGCGCTTTCTGGCTCTACATGGCGGGCGTGGCCCTCCTCGCGGCCGGTTACGCCGATTTCCCCCTCATCGCCTATCACTTCGAGCACCGGGGCCTCATGCCCTCCCCCTGGATTCCCATCCTGTACGCGGTGGCTATGGGGGTGGACGCGCTGGCGGCCCTGATCTTCGGGCGGCTGTTCGACAAGGAGGGAATTATCACGCTGGCCTTTGCGGCCTTCATCTCCGCCTTCTTCGCACCCCTGGTCTTCGGAGACGGGTTTGCCGCGGCCCTGGCAGGGGTGATCGTGTGGGGCGTGGGCATGGGCGCGCAGGAATCGGTCATGCGGGCGGCCGTGGGGGAGTTGATCGGGCCGGAACGACGGGGGACGGCGTACGGCCTGTTGAATGCCGGCTACGGGGTGGCCTGGTTCCTGGGGAGTATGCTGATGGGCGTGTTGTATGAGCTCGCCCTGCCCGCGCTCATCGCCTTCTCCCTCCTCATCCAATTGGCCGGCGGAGCGCTCTTCCTCCTCGTCAGGGATGTCGGGAGGCACGCGCCGGGGAGCCGCTGAACGCCCCTCGCCCCGTCCCCGCAGGGAGGGGAATTCACCCCGTTTGCTTTTCGGGCGCGGACGCCCTATAATGTGCCCCGAGGGCAAATTGGGGCCGACGATGGGGAGGCGCCCCCCAGGTATCACACCCATCCCCCCATACCCCGTCCTGGCCTCACCGTCCTGGTCTGTGGGAACGTGTCACTGTGTGCCCTATGTCCACTATCGGCTTCCGCTCGCCTCCCCCGACGCGCCGGATGCCCGATGTCGGCGGACAATGGGCAGAAGGCCGTCGCTCACCGGGAGGTGAAAGATGAAAGGCAGAAGGTTCGGCCGCATGCTTTTCGGCGTGATCGTTGGCTGTTTGTTCCTCGGAGGACTGTTCTTCCTGCTGCACGGGGGCCCGCAGACGTTCGCCGCCTCCGGCACGACGCGCTTTGTTACCCCTGACGGCACGGGGACCGCGTGTTCTCAGGCAGCTCCCTGCGCACTCCAGACCGCGCTGGCCCGCGCGGCCGATGGGGACGTCATTTACCTGGGAAGGGGAACGTACACCGGTGTGGGTCCCGCGGTCATCACCATCAGCCGGTCCATCACCCTTTACGGAGGGTGGGACGGAGCCCCGACCGGCCCCGTCGTCCGTGACCCCCGGGCCTATCCCACCGTTCTCGACGGTGAGGGGAGGCGACGGGTCATTTACATCACCGGAAAGGTGAGCCCCACCCTGGACGGCTTGACCATCGTCCGGGGGAACGCCACCCGCGCGCCCGATCTTCCCGGATACGGGGGTGGGATATGCAGTTTCGGGGCCAAGCCCATCATCGTCAACTGCACCATCAGGGCCAATATCGCCACCACGGCACCGGATAAGTCCGGCTCCGGAGGGGGAATTCTCATCACCGCGCCTTCCGGCCGGGTGGTGATCTCGGGCAATCGGGTGATATCCAACACGGCCGCGGTGGGGAGCATGGGCACCGGGGGCGGGATCGAACTGCTGGGCGCGGCAGAGGCTCGGGTGCTCAACAATGTGGTAATGAACAACACGGCGACGCTTTCGGCCACCCGAGGATACGGTGGGGGGATTGCCATATCCGGCAGGAGCGCCAACACCCTTATGCAGGGGAACGTGTTGCGCCATAACACCGCCATCCGGCAGGGCGATGACACCCGGCGCACCCAGGCTTACGGCGGGGGCATTTACGTGGGAAGTCATTCCGTGGTTATCAGCGCCAACGTGGTGCTGAGCAACACCGCCATCATCACCGGCGGCAGCGGCAGCGGCGGCGGCATCGCGGTGATGGGGAGCGACGACGCGGTGCTCGTCGGCAACCGGGTGGAGTACAACATCGCCCAACGGGATGCCACCCGCATCCCCAGCAACCGGGGAGGCGGCATCTACTGTCTCTCCGGCAATCACGTCGTTCTCCGGGAGAACGTCATTCGACATAACAGCGCCAGCATTTCCAATACAGGCGCGGGTGGGGGCGTGGATTTTTCGAGTTGCAATGGGGCCACCCTCGTCGGCAACACCGTCGCGGACAACGTTGCTTCTCACAACGGAAACGGCTACGGCGGCGGGTTCCACGCGTACGCTTCCCAAGGGCTACGCATCGACGCCAATGAATTCCTGAACAACACGGCCTCCCTGAGCCCGTGGGGAAGGGGTGGGGGCCTCTACTTCTCCCGGAAGACGGTCTTCACCATGACGAACAACATCGTGGCTGCCAATTATGCCCGGCGAGAGGGGGGTGGGGTGGCCTTCGAGACGAGCGCCCGTTCGCCGGTCACGGGCACCCTGGTCCACAACACCTTTGTCGCCAATGACCGGGGCAGGGGGAACGGCCGCATCGCCGTCCATCTCAACGACCCTTACGTCACCCTGGTCCTGACCAATAACCTTATTTACAGCCACACTTACGGCGTTTACGCTGTGGACGGCAGTACGGCCACACTTTACAACACCCTGTTCTACGCCAACAGCAGCGGCGACACGGGTGGGCCGGGTTCCATTACCAACGTGACCCCCATCACCGGACGGGATCCCTTGCTGACCCGCGATTATCACCTGCGAGGGAGTTCGCCTGCCATCGATGCGGGTCGTCCCATGGCCTGGCTTCGGAGCGATGTGGACGGGGATGCCAGACCCAAACGCTCGGGATACGATATCGGAGCGGATGAGTACATGGCGCGTTTCTACCTGCCGCGGATGCCGAAACATCACCCGTAGGCTGCCTGCGTGCGCACCCGTCAGGGGGACACGGGGAAGTACCGTGTCCCCCCACATCGAAGGTGGGGGACACCACCGTCGCCCGGCCCTGCACGTGCAGGCGCTTACGACGAGAGGGCTTGGGGATAGGGACACCGGGATCCCTTTCCTCCCGTCCAAATGCATTCGAAAGGGAGATGTCCATATGTTGGTATTGCAATGCACCCGAAAGGTGGCGAAACACTTCAAGATAAAATTAGAGCCCCTTCCGGAGAACCTTTATCAAACGCACCTGGGAGTGTGGTACGTCAACTACGCCAAGATCTTGCGGTACAAATTCCTGATTTTCATGAACGATCCCACCCTCTATTCGCTGCCGGTGTACATCCGTAAAGTAAGTGACGTGAAGGATATGGGGGAGCTCTTCAAGCAAAACCTTCTATACGCGCTCCTGGACGAAGGAATAGACGAACGCCTCATTCGTGCCAAGTTGAGGGAATACGACCCCGTCGTGTACACGAAGACGTCCAGCAGAAGAATATTGGGGCACATGAATGACATCATATTGAACCTGGAGTCTTACATCGAGCTAGAAATATACATGACCCAGGGATACATGGATATATTACAAATCGTACAACACGTGCAGAAGAAATTGAACCGCATACCCCAACGCGCCCTCAACTGGGGATGCGCGGCGGACGCGATAAAAGAAAGCCTCGAGAAATCAGAGAGTTAGCCGCAACTGCAAGCCTTCGCTATAAGGCGTCATTCGTCAGGCGTCAGGCGCTGGGGGGGAGTTGGCACGGTAGGCGCATCTTGGGTTGGTGACGTGATGCGTGGTACGTAATGCGTGATGCGTAATGCGTAACTTGAAGATAAGTTGGCTTTGTAGAGTCCACTTTGTCTTCGAGCCAGGCAGTTACTCGTTACTCGTCACTCGTTAGCCATAGGCCGCCGGAAGCGGCCAAAGTAGAGCGCCCTACCCAGACTTCCGAAGTCTCGCAGACTTCGGAAGTCTGAACCAGCCCCCTTGCTCATCGAAGCAAAGGTCGCTGGAAGCGGCCTAAAGGGAGCCCCCTTCGAGGGGGCTTTGCCCTAACGTAGCCCGAAGGTTTACCTTTGGGCGGGTTCGAGCGCCGTCCCATGGCCGGTTTGAGGTCGGAAGCTGGTTGACTGACAAAACTCGGGCATGAGAGCGTTCGGAAACTTGGGATTTTCCTGCTAACAAGTCACGAGTAACGAGTAACTGCCCGGTGCACACGCGAGGTTGGCCTACAGCGCCAACCCTCTCGCTCAACTTACGCATCACGTATCA
>WGAA01000345.1 GCA_015489285.1 Anaerolineae bacterium
AGGAGTATAGGGGAGGCGGGGGGATTTTGTCAATTTTTGCAGTAGAAATGGGAAAAATTCCGGGGCAACTGGGGAGAACGCTTTGGGGGGCCGGGGCGTCCGTCCCTCACCTAGCGGCTCTTTTGTTCGTGGCGTAGCCAGAGGACGAGTGTTCCCAGGAGGTAGGCGAGGAAGAGGAGGAGGATGAGGAGGCCTACGGCGAGGGGGAAGCCGTACGGGCGGGCGGTGAGGGAGGTCCATTGTTCCACCAGCCAGCGGTTGAAGGACTCGATTTGGGGGAGCACGTTTGTGAGGTAACTTGCCACCAGGGAAAGGATGATGCCGAGCCCGACGAGCAAGGGAATAGCGTGTTTCTTCAACGCCTGTTTGGCTCGTTGCCCACGGGTGGGTGGGGGCGGTTGGAAGGGGTCCTTGCTCGCGTCCCGGGCCGCCAGCGTTTCCAGCCGCACCTGTGCAGCGGCCAGCAATTCGGCCACCTCCTCATCCTCAGGCGCCCACCGCCGGGTGCGTTCGACCACCTCCCGCAAGTACTGCGACCATTGATCCCGTTTCTCCGAGTTTTCCCGTACCAGATCGTCCGGTTCGGGCAGCATTCGTTGCAGGGTTCTCGTGGCCACCCAGCGCGCAAATATATCCTCATCTTGCAGGGCCCGGATGAGGGCAGGGACGGCAAGAGTCCCTATCTCTCCCAGGGCTTCAGCCGCGGCCCGGCGCACCCCCCAATTCTCATCCTGCAGGGCGTGGATGAGTGGCGGGACGGCCCTGGCATCCCCTATCTTTCCCAGGGCCTGGGCCGCCGCCTCGTGCACCTCTTCATTCTCATCCTGCAGAGCCCAGATGAAAACAGGGACGGCCCGTGCAGCCCCTCTCTCCCCCGGAGCCCATGCCGCCAACCGGCGCACATCTTCATCCTCATCCTGCAGGGCGTGGATGAGTGGCGGGACGGCTCGGGCATCCTTTATCTCCCCCAAGGCCCACGCCGCCGTCCAGCGCACCCGCCCACTGTCATCCTGTAGGGCGCGGATGAGTGGTGGGACGGCCCGGGCATCCTTTATTTCTCCCAGGGCCCATGCCGCCGCCTTGCGCACATCTTCATTCTTATCCTGCAGGGCATGGATGAGTGGTGGGACGGCCCGGGCATCCCCAATCTTTCCCAGGGCTTCAGCCGCTGCCTCGCGTACCCACCAACGGGCATCCTGCAGGACCCGGATGAGGGGCGGGACGGCCCTGGCATCCTTTATCTTTCCCAGGGCCTCAGCCGCGGCCTCGCGCACCCACCAACTGCCATCCTGCAGGGCCCGGATGAGGGGCGGGACGGCAGGAGCCCCTATCTTCCCCAGGGCCTGGGCCGCCGCCTCGCGCACCTCCCAATTCTCATCCTGCAGGGCCCGGATGAGGGGCGGGACGGCCGGGCTCCCCAGGCGGGCGAGGATCTCCACGGCCCGCACGCGTAGGCGGGGAGTCAGGCGCCATCGCGCGGGGCATCGCTTGTGGGTGCACAGGCGGCGCAGGCCGCGCGGTGCGGCAATGGCCTCGGCACGGCGCAGCACCAGGGCGACCACCCGTTCGGGGACGTGGGGGGCCTCGCGCACCATTTCCGCGGCCAGGGCCAGGTCTCGTAAGATCACCCGTTCATGGGGGCTTTGGGCCTCGAGGACGTGACGCACCAGGTCGCCCGCGTCTTCCGCGTCCAGGCTCCCGGCCAGGAGCAACAGGGGTTCCCGCCACGCGGGCAGGTGCAACCGGGGCCGCAAGAAGTACCAGCACCCTTCCCGGTTTTCCCCCCAGGCCCGGGCCAAACGCCGGGCAACCAGGTACTCCTGCACGGTGGTGTGGCTAAACGCGTACAGGTCATCCTTCCGTACCACCAGGCCCATTTTTTCCAGCGCCACGGCCAGCATGGTCTCCCCGTCGATCTTGTCCTGGGCCCGGGCCAGGGTGTTCACTACCTCCCCTCGGGTGTGCCTGCCCCCGGTGTGGAAGTGCCAGGCCAGGGCTTCTAATCCGGCCATCGCCGGTTGCTTCCAGGTGGGATCGGCGTTGCGACGCCTGGCCCGTTTCCACGCGTCCTCGATGTAGGCCTCGTACAGTGTGGCGCGCGAGGAGGCGACGGCTTCGTTTTCGGCAAAGGTCATCGCGGCCAGGCGCAGGATGAGGGGGTTGGTGAGGAAGTTACGCAGCGCGGGCTGTTTCTTCAGTTCATTCAGCAGGGTCTGGGCCTTCTCGGCCACCACCTCCTCGCTCCACTCGGGCTTGAGTGCGGTCAGCCAGTGTTTCAGGAAGGGGAGGGCTTCCTCCACGCTGCGGAAGGGCTTCAGTGTGTACTCGCGGAAGGGCTCCCCCAGCGGGGCGTACCCCGCGGGGCGGGAGGTCACCACGACACGGGTGTGCGTGTCCCGGGCAGCCAGGGCAAAACGCCGGATCTCCTCTATCACCTCCTCCCGCCGGTAGGTCACCTCGTCCAGCCCGTCCAGGAGGGCGAGGAGGCGCCCCTGGTCCCGCCAGTGTTTGACTAGGTCGTACGGGTCCACGTTTGGGGGGTGCAGGTCCTGCAGCAACGAGGCTACCTCGTGGGCCAGGGCGTGGAGTAACATGGGGGCTTGCCACCGGCCCTGTTCTATGCCCTCGGCCAGCACACGCAGGTCCAGGCGCACGGGAACCCGGTCCTCGTCGAAGCGCAGGCGTTCCCGGGGCCAGCCCTCCGCCCGGCGGGCGAAGCAGAGGCCGATGAACTGGAGGGTGGTGGTCTTGCCCGCGCCCGGCTCCCCCAGCATGACCAGCAGCGGCGCGTCCTGCAGGGCCTTCCCCAGGGGCACGGGCGATTTCTCCTGCCGCAGGGTGGCGGCTGCCTCCCGAGGGAGGTCGGTGCGTTCCGGATGGTCGCCCGTCAGATCCGTTGGGGGGCGTGAGGGCTGCCGCTCTACGGCTTCCAACAGGACGTAGAGCTCCTCCAGGGAGACACCGGGGACGTCCGCGTCCCGCAGTTCGGCCCAGAGGGTCGCTGCCCGTTGCAAGTAAGTGCGTTCCGCGTCCTGGAGGGATGTGTCCGTCACCGCCCTTTGCCCCACCCGTTGGGATGCTGTGTTTATTATACACGAGATGGGGGGATTAACGAGTAACGGAGTAACGAGTAACTGGCTGGCATGGAAACCGTTTTGGCGTGACGGTGAGGAGTCCGGCGGGAAGACAATGATGGCTCTACTGAAAAAACTCAATTTGCGAAGGTGAATGCCACTACATATAGTGCCTTGGAGGTCATTTAGCACTACATGTAGGGAGTCGTCGAGTCTCATACTACCTTTTTTCAGGGGAGCCAATGATTAACAATTGACGATTAACGATTAAGGGACTGGCGCGAAGACAAGATTGGCCCTACAGCGCCAACGTCAGTAACGAGTAACGGAGTAACGAGTAATTGGATGGCGTGGACACAAGGTTGTTCCTACAGCGCCAACCCTCCCTCTAAATTACGCATCACGCATCACGCATCACGTCCTCAAGCCAAGATGCGCTAGCCGTGCCGACTCTCCCCCAGCGCCTGACGCATGACGCATGACGCATGACGAATGACGTTACGCATCACGTACCCAATGCAGCGCTCCATCCTGACGCGCCAGCCTCCTCACCAGCGCTTGACACCTGACGGGTGACGTCATGAGCGGCGCCGGGCGCTAAACCGCCCGGCTCATCCTAGCGAAGGCCTGCGGCCTATGGCTAACGAGTGACGAGTAACGAGTAACTGGATGGCGCGAGGACAAGGTTGATTCTACAGCGCCAACCCACTCGCCCAAATTACGCATCACGCATCACGCATCACGTATCACGTCGCCGGAGCCAAGATGCGCTAGCCGCGCCAGCCTCCTCCCGCCGCCTGACGCCTGACACCTACCGCCCAATTTGCCCCCGTTGGAGGAGACCGCTAGAATGGAGTGCTTGCGGACGGCACGCAGGATGCAATGAGGGGAATGGCGACCTCGTCTCGCCATCGTGTTCACACAGAGGAGAGAACGTTCGGAAATGGATGGGCCTTACGCACGGGGCTAAAGACCCCGTCGGTTCAGACTTCTCGGAAGTCTGGAAAAGTTTCCGAACGCTCTCAGAGGAGCGAATATGGAGGGGGAAATCCGCATTCGGCCGAACGATCCCGCACTCATCCCCATCGCGGAAAAAGTCTTCGCGGGAGAACGATTGACCTTCGAGGACGGGGTGACCCTGTTCTCGTCCTTCGACCTCCTCACCATCGGCCAACTGGCCGACGAGGTCAACCGGCGATTGAACGGGGGAAAGTACGTCTACTTCAACCAGAACCGACACATCAACCCCACCAACATCTGCGCCTTTCACTGCAACTTCTGCTCCTTCCGTCGGGACCCCGGCGACCCGGACGCATACATATGGAGCCCGGAGGAGATCGTCGAACGCATCCGGCCCACCGTGACCGACGAAGTCACCGAATTTCACATCGTCGGGGGATTGCACCCCGAGTACGGCTTCGACTACTACGTGAACGTCCTGCGGGCCCTGCGGGACGCCTTCCCCTGGGTCCAACTCAAAGCCTTCACCGCGGTGGAGATCGACTTCTTTAGCCAGATGACGGGCCTCTCCCACGAGGAGGTCCTGAAGCGCCTCATCGACGCGGGCCTCGACACCATGCCCGGCGGCGGCGCGGAGATCTTCCACCCGGACATCCGGCGGCGCATCTGTCCCGAAAAGGCCGACGCGGATACCTGGCTCGCGGTACACCGCACGGCCCACACATTGGGCCTGCGCACCAACGCCACCATGCTCTACGGCCACATCGAGGGCATCGAACACCGGGTCGACCACCTCGTTCGGCTGCGGGAACTCCAGGACGAAACCGGCGGCTTCCAGACCTTCATCCCCCTGCGGTACCACCCGGAAAACAACCAGCTCGGAAAGCGGGCCACATGGACCACGGCCCACGATACCCTGAAGACCATCGCGGTCAGCCGCCTGATGCTGGACAACTTCCCCCACATCAAGGCCTACTGGGTCATGCTGACCCCGCCCATCGCCCAGCTGGCCCTCCACTTCGGCGCGGACGACATCGACGGCACCATCGTCGAAGAACGGATCTACCACGAAGCCGGCGCGACCACAGAACGTCAGCTGGACCGCCTGGACCTCATCCGCCTGGTCCGCAGCGCGGGGAAAATCCCCGTCGAGCGGGACTCCCTCTACCGCATCCTGCGCGTCTACGACCGGCCTCTGGAGGAAATCGAGGCCGAGATCATCGCCCGGCGCAAACGGCGCATCATGGAACAGGCCCGACAACGACGGCTGCGGGCCCAAATTCAAGCCTGAGGGAGGACCCCATGACCGACGCATCCCTGACCCTGGTCATGACCACCTGCGGCAACATGGAAGACGCCCGCAACCTGGCTCGGGGACTGGTGGAAGAACATCTCGCCGCCTGCGTTCAAATGCAACAAATCACCAGCGTCTACCGCTGGCAAGGGGATGTGCAAGAGGATCCCGAAATCCTCCTCTTCATCAAAACCCGGGCCGACCTCTACCCCGCGGTCGAAGCCTACCTGCAGGCCCATCACCCTTACGACGTGCCGGAAATCGTCCAGGTGCCCATCACCCACGCCTCTTCCGCCTACCTCCGGTGGGCCTTGGACGTCACCCAAAAATAACCCGGGCCGGGCCGGAGCAGGCCGCGGCCGCTGAGCGTTCACGCGGATGACTGTTCGTGTTGGAGTGATAGATTACCTCAACGTGCGGCCCATGTACTACCGCATCGAAG
>WGAA01000346.1 GCA_015489285.1 Anaerolineae bacterium
AAGCGGCCTAAAGGGAGCCCCCGGTCCAGACTTCGGAAGTCTGCGAGACTTCGGAAGTCTGAGCTCAAACTCGCACGGCGCTGAACCCGTTACGTCAGGCGCCGGTGAGAGAGGTCGGCGCGTTAGGGTGAAGCTTGGTATCGGGTACGTGATGCGTGATACGTGATGCGTGATGCGTGATGCGTGATGCGTGATGCGTGATGCGTAACTCAAAGAGAAGTTGGCTTTGTAGGGACAACCTCGTCTTCACGCCATCCGATTACTCGTTACTCCGTTACTCGTTAGTCACGATGCGCAATTTGGGGGCAAGTTGGCTTTAGTGGGCCAACCTTGTCTTCGCGCCAATCTTTTTAATCGTTAATCGTCAATCGTTTATCGTTAATCGTCAACTATCAGCTGCGTTTGTTCTTACCGCGCCGTCCTCATTTTCCCGCCAACCAAATTACTCGTTACTTTTTACTCGTTACTCGTTCTTCTTCCAATTCACGTAATGGCAACGGAAGGTTTCGTAGCCGCTTTGGGGGAGGCGGTGGGCGATTTCGACGCGCGGGCTCAAGGGACGCCCCCCTTCGTCCACTATCCACACGTAGATGCGCCGAGCCGGACCGGTGATGACGAATTCGTATCGCCCGATTTCGTCAGGGTTGGCTTTGGTCACCCGGGTGTCCCCGTTGCCGTACTCGTCTTCCATGCGAACGGTGACCCCGGGGAGCGGCCGGCCTTGCGCGTCCCGCACGTATCCGATGATGTATTCCCCGGGGCAGGCGTTGTCATGCGTGATCCGCCCGTCCAGGACGTAAGGGTAGGGTGAGATGGGTGTTGGGGTGGGTACGGGCGTGGGCGTGTCCACGGGTTTGGGTGTGGGCGGCGGTGGTGGAAGGGTCGGGGTTGGCGTGGGCGATATGACCGCGGTTGGGGTCGGAGTCGGGCTCGGCCGGGGGGATGAGGTGGTCGCGACGGTGCTCGTGCTCTTGGGCAGGGTCGGCGGGGGGAGTTCGGGCGTCCTCCCCGAGCCGAGGAGCCGGTCCAGGTAGTCCCCTACCTGCGCGATGCTGACGGTGGATGCCGCGGTGGGCGCGCTGTGGGAGATATCCCACGCGGCGTAAATGCCGCTCAGCAGCACGATTAGGATAAGGAAGGCCCCTAAGCTTGTCATTGCATCCCGCATGATTTGACGAGGACTCCTCTCTGCACTATAATGGGCCCTGGTCATGGGCGAGTAGCTCAGCTGGTTAGAGCGCCGCGCTCACATCGCGGAGGTCAGGGGTTCGAGTCCCTTCTCGCCCACTAAAGCCCCTTGGGGCCAACCCAAGGGGCTTTTTTCTTTGCAACGGTCTCGCGCGCGGGACGGGGGTGTCCCGTCCGTTGCGGCGAAGGGGTATACATCAACCGCCCACCACCACGTAATGGGTCAAGACGAAGTTGACCACGACGAGCAGGACGAGCATGATGAAGGCCAGGGTGAACATCTTGCGCAGGTCGTAGTACACGTACGCGTACTCGTGGACGAAATCGATCAGTCGGGTCTCCTTCTCCGGCTTGGCTTTCTTCTTCGGCTTCGGTGGGGGAGCAGCCTGAACGGCGGGTTCTGCCCTCGCAGGAGTGCTTTCCTGTGGAGCTACGGGTTGACGGCGCTCCGAGCGACGGGTGCGCTGTCGCCGACTTTTGCGGCTCTTCTTCTTCGCCATGTCGAACTATGTCCTCCTCGGAAGATGACGGTTCACTAAGTCTTCATTATAATTCCTGTGGGCGGAAGGACAAATTGAAAGGGGAAAGAAGGAGGTCCATCCCGATGAGCGAAGCACAGGAACTGACGTTGCTGGGCCGGGAGGTGAAGGGGCCCGTGCGGAAGCTGGAACGATTTCCCAACCGCCATCCGGGGCGGGAGTACACGGTTCGCCTGGTCACCCACGAGTTCACCACCCTCTGTCCCATCACCGGTCAGCCCGACTTCGCCACCATCGAGATCGAATACGTGCCGGACAAGTGGATTGTGGAGTCCAAATCCCTCAAGCTCTACTTCTGGTCCTTCCGCGATGAAGGGCACTTCCACGAGCACGTGATCAACCTCATGCTGGACGATCTGGTGAACTTGCTGGACCCCATTCGCTGCAAGGTGGTCGGCCGTTTCAACGTGCGTGGGGGCATTGCCATCGACGTCATTGCCACTTACGAACGTGGTAAGGACCCCAAGCCGGGGCCCGGCACCGGAGCCGGTCTGGTCGATACTCCATCGGAGGGGGATGGGCAGTAAAGGGGTCATGGGACCTATCGGTATTTTCGTACCCGACATAGATCGTGAGACCAACGAGCGGTTGGTGGCTGCCCTGGAAGGGTTGACGCATCGGGCGCCCTTTGAGATGTCCCTTCTCGCTTCGCCTTCTTCGTGCGGTTGGGTCGCTTACACCCGGGGGGATTGGCGTCGGGCCCGGCTGGAGGCCCGCACCTGGCTCAACCAGGTGCACCGTTACGACGTCATCACCATCCCCTCCCCCGCGTGTGTCCAATTCGTGCGCCATTACATGAACATCCTCTTCGCGGGGGATGACGTGGTCCAGGAGTTGCTGGACCACGCGCGGGGTCGCACGATGGATTTGGGACGGTTGTTGCACGCGCGGGCCTATACCCCACCCCCTACCAACACCCCGCGGCGCTGCGTCCTCGTCCCCTCCTGTGTCTCCCCTCACCTGCCGGGTATCGTGGAGAGTGCCCGGACGCTCCTCGCCGCGGTGGACGGCCTGGAGGTCCACGTGCTCCCCCTGCACCGCTGTTGTAGCTGGGGCGGGGCATTTCACCGGAACCTTCCCGAACTCTCCCGGGCCATGAGTGAAACCATCGCCGAGGCCATTCGTTCCTCGGGGGCCGATTTCGCGGTCGTCCTCGACCCCGGCTGTCTGCCCCTCCTGCGGGAGGTCGCGGCGGACCTGGAGGTATATCACCTGGCCGAGGTCATGGCAGGACGTGTCTCATGAGCCGGTTCCTCTTCGTCTCTGCGCCCCTGCCGGGGCACATGGATTGGGGTGGGATGCACCGTACCGCGGCCCGGTTGCTGGCCCGGGGACATGAGGTCGTCTGGGTGACCGAGCCTTATGGGTTTCCCCACCTGCAACGGTGGGGGATCCCCACCCTGGCCGTCGAACAGACGGGATGGCTGTGGCCGCCCCCGCCCATGCCCAAGGGATTGTCCCCTGCGGAACAGGCCCGCGAGCGGGAACGCCGCGCCGTGGCCGTCTGGCTCCACCCGGATCGGGTGCTCCCGGCCACGGAGGTCCTGCGGGCGCGCGTGCGGGAATGGCAGCCGGACGTGCTGGTCACCGAGCCCTTCATGGCAGCCGCGGGCTTCGTCGCGGAGTTGGAACGCGTCCCCCTCGTGGTCGCCGGATGGCCCGCGACCCGGATGCCCGATAAGGTGCCCCCACAGCAGGCGGAGGCGGCCCGCCTCGCCCGGGATTGGTTCGAGCGGATGAAGGGAGCTCTGGGCGTCCGGGGGGAGTACTGGGCCCCCGGTCCCCTGCCCTGGCTGCGGGCTCCGTTGGCCCACATCGTCTACTTCGTCCCCGAATGGTATTCCTCGTGGCGCGTCCTCACTCCGCCCACCTACTATGTCGGCGGGGTGAGACCGGACTCGCGTGAGGAGCTCACGGGGATGGAGGATGTGCCCGAGGAGCGGCCCTGGGTCCTCGTCACCCTGGGCAGTGCCTTCACGCAGGATGAGGCCTTCTTCCACGTGGCCGTGGACGCGGTCCTCCACGCGGGCGGCTATCCCCTCGTCGCCACCGGGGACGAAGCCTTGGCGGCGCGCTTGCGCCGCGCCTTCCCCTCGCAAGCCACGGTCCGGCCCTGGTTTTCCTTCGACGCCCTCTTCCCCTATCTCTCCCTCATCGTCCATCACGGGGGGATGGGCACGACCCACGCGGCGCTGGTCCACGGGATCCCCCAGCTCGTGGTGCCCCACGCGGCGGACCAGTATTACCAGGCCGCGCGGGTGCAGCGGTTGGGGTTGGGTGTGGCCCTGCGCACGTCCCAGGTGACCTCCGCGGTCATGCGCGCGTACGTCAAGACCCTCGTGTGGGAATCGCGCTGGCGGGAGCAGGCGCAAAAGATGGCCCGGCGCATGGCTTACTTCCAGGGGGTTCCCTGGGCGGCGGAGATCCTCATTCACCTGGCCTCAACGCTCGAGGGGCGCGG
>WGAA01000347.1 GCA_015489285.1 Anaerolineae bacterium
CCGCCTCGGGGACCCACATCCTCACCCATTACGACCACATTGTCGTAACGTTCCATGATTTCCATCAATGTATCGCGAACGGCTTGTAAGTTCGTCTTCGTCGCCATGGAGAAAACCTCCTGATACGTGATGCGTGATACGTAATGCGTGATGCGTAATGCGTAACTTGGACAGGAGAGTTGGCATTGTAGAATCAGCCGTGTGTGCGCGCCATCCGGTTACTCGTTACTCCGTTACTCGTTACTAACGTTAGCGCTGCTGGGCCATCCTTGTCTCCCCGCCGCCCCATTACTCGTTACTCGTCACTCGTTACTCGTTACTCGTTCCCCTTGACCACTTCACCAGGGGCGAGTCCGCGAAGACGCCCTGGGCCGCGCTTTCCACGGGCGGGTAGGGCTGGTTGAGCGCGAACTCCACCGCGTCGTCCACTTCCGCCATCACCTTGTCCAGGATCTCCTGCTTCTTATCTTCGTCAAGGATACCCCGCTCCATGAGGACTTTCTCGAAGAGGAGGATGGGATCGCGCTTCTTCCAGGCCTCCACCTCCTCCCGGGAGCGGTAGGAGCGGTCGTCGTCCGCGGTGGAGTGGGGCACAGGCCGATACGTCTTGGCTTCCACCAGGGTGGGACCTTCCCCGCGGCGAGCCCGCTCGATGGCCTCCTTCATCACGTCATAAGACGCGAGCACATCGTTGCCGTCCACGACCACGCCGCGAATGCCGTAAGCCACGGCCCGGTCCGCGACGTTCTCCACGGCCATCTGCTTGCTCACCGGGACGGAAATCGCGTACTGGTTATTCTGGCAGACGAAAACCACGGGGAGTTTGTGGATGCCTGCCCAGTTCAGGCCCTCGTGGAAATCCCCCTCGCTGGTGGCCCCCTCACCGAATCCCACAATCGTCACCTCGTCCTTGCCCTGGAGTTTGGATGCCAGGGCCGTGCCCGCGGCCTGCGGTATGGCCGTCGCCACGGGGCTGGACACGGAGACGATTTTCGCGGGCCTGTAACTGAAGTGCTCGGGCATCTGGCGCCCACGGCTGAACACATCGCCCTCCTTGCCCATCAGGGCCAACAGCATCTGCCGGGGCGACACGCCCAGGATGAGACACGTCGCGATGTCCCGATAATGGGGGAAATACCAATCGTAGCCTTTGCGCAGAGCAAAGCCCTGCGCCACCTGAATGGCCTCATGGCCGATGCCGGAAATGTGAAAGGGCGCCTTTCCTTGACGGTTGAGGATCCACATGCGCTCATCCAACTTCCGGCTGAGGACCATGTAGTAATACATCTCCAGCAGTTGCTCAGCGCTGAGCAACTCCGACGGCCGGGCAACCTCCGTCTGTACCCTGTCCATTGCCTTTCCTCCTCACCTCATAAAATTGGACATATCGAGCACGCACACCATCGATTCCCCCTCGGTGGGATGGGCGCAAAATAAAAAGGGCACTCATGCAAGATGAGTGCCCTCGGGAATGCCGGGGGAGAACAAGCTAAGGTATACGTTCAGCAAGGACAACAACGCCACCCAGAAACCGATCCACATGTTCAGAGGGAAACGCGCTCCCATCATCTCCTCTCCGTTGAGGATATCGTTTCCTGAAACGCTTCTCGTCCTCTTTCTCCAATTTGGACACATGTCCCGTCGGTTAGTATAGCACAAAACGCGAATCAGAGAAAGCGGACCGCGACCCCGGGTTCAGGGTTCCGAGGTCTTCAAGAGACTTGGGAACCCGGGCACCTGAACTCCGGCACCTTATTTGACAACCCTCCACAGGCCCGGTAGAATATCGGCAAACCCTTATTCGGGGAAGGACATGAACAGCGTGCGGAAACGGAACCCGCAAACGTATGGGATGGTGCCCGCGCCTAGGAGCCCTAGGAGGATCCCGGACGGTTAGCACGTCTGGTGGTGTGTGCGCGGGCCCATTCGACGGTGAATAGGTGCACCAACCCCCTCCAGACGGAGGGGGTTTTTATTTGGCAAACAGGGAGGACACATCCATGGTGCGAGTCGGCATCGTTGGTGCAACGGGATATACCGGATACGAACTCATCCGCATCCTACAACGTCATCCCCAGGTGGAAATCGCCTGGCTCACATCGGAGACCTACGCGGGGCAGCGCCTCTCGCAGGTCTACCCCACCCCGTGGGACTTCCCCCTCCGTTCCTGGCAAGACGTCGAACTGCGCGGGGACGAAGTCGTCTTCCTCTGCCTCCCCCACGGAGCCTCCATGGATGCCGTCGCCCGCGCCTATGAAGCCGGGTGTACGGTCATCGACCTCAGTGCGGACTTCCGGCTCCCGGCCGACGTCTACCGTCGCTGGTACGGCCTGGAGCACACGCGGCCGCAACTCCTCGCCCACGCGGTGTACGGTCTACCCGAAGTGTACCGCCGGGACATCCGGGGCGCGCGCCTCATTGCCAACCCCGGATGCTACCCCACCTCCGTCAACCTGGCCCTATACCCCCTTGCGCGAGCGGGCTGGCTCACCCCCCACATCATCGTCGACAGCAAATCCGGCGTCTCCGGTGCCGGACGCAAACTCAAACTCACCACCCACTTCGTGGAAGCCAACGAAAACCTCAGCCCGTACAGCATCGGCTACAGTCACCGACACATCGCGGAAATGGAGCGCGTCCTGGGGGATGCCTGGCGAGGGCAGGGTGCACCGGACATCATCTTCTCCCCCCACCTCATCCCCGTCAACCGGGGCATCCTCTCCACCATCTACGTCACCCTGAACCGGGACGTCCCCGCGGAAGATGTGGAAGAAGTCTACCACGTGGCCTACGCGCAAGAGCCCTTCATCCACATCCTCCCCCTGGGGGAAGTGGCCACCCTGCGGCACACCCAGCACACCAACCTCTGCGTCATCGGCCTGACCCCCGTCGACGCGCGGCGGTGGATCATCACCAGCAGCATCGACAACCTCCTCAAAGGCGCGTCCGGGCAAGCCGTGCAAAACATGAACATCGCCCTGGGATTCGAGGAAACCACGGGACTTTGAGCCCGCCGGGAGTGAGGGACACATCATGGACGAGACCACATTCAACGACATATACGTCCTGAAGATCGGTGGACGCCAACTGGACGACGCGGACTTCCTGCGCGACCTCATTCACGTCGTGCGAGACCTGCGTCGCCAGCGCCCCATCGTGCTCATCCACGGTGGAGGCCGCACCATCCAACTCTGGCAGCAGCGGCTGGGACTGACGCCCGAATACGTGGAGGGATTGCGGGTGACCGACGAGGCCTCCCTGGAAGTGGCCGAAGCCGTCCTCTCCGGACTCGTCAACAAATACCTCGTCGCCCTCCTCGTCAACGCGGGCGTGCAGGCCGTGGGCATCAGCGGCGTCGACGCGGGCCTGGTCCGGGTCACCCGGATGCAGCACCCCAAGGGAGACCTGGGGCGCGTGGGGGACATCCGTCAGGTGGACCCCACCCTGATTCACACCCTCCTCGCGGCCCGCATGACCCCCGTCATCTCCCCCATCTCCCTGGGGCATGACGGACTGACCTACAACGTCAACGCGGACCACGTGGCCCGAGCCGTGGCCGGAGCCCTGCGCGCGGCGCGCCTCTACTTCATCAGCGACGTCCCCGGTGTCCTCATCGCGGGGCAAGTCGTCCGGGCCATGACGGCCCCCCAGGCCGAAGCGTGGATCGAGGAAGGGTTCATCCACGGCGGCATGATCCCCAAAGTGCGCTCCGCGCTGGCCGCCCTCCACGCGGGCGTTCACCAGGTCGTCATCACCAACCTGCAGGGAGTACGGGACGACGGGGGGACGGCCATCGTCCCGGCTGCCGACTAAACCCACACCCTTGGAACAAGGAGGAGGAACCTCATGGACGCACAACAGGTCATTGCCTGGGAAAAGGAATATCTCTTAGGCGTGTACAAACGTCCTCCCATCGTCTTCGAGCGGGGAGAGGGCGCCTGGGTGTACGACACAGAAGGCCGCCGTTACCTGGACCTGGTCGCGGGCATTGCCGTAAACGCCCTGGGCTACGGGGACCCGGAAATTCCCCGCATCATGGCAGAAACCGCGCGCAAACTCATCCACCTCTCCAACCTGTATCACACGGAACCGCACGTGCGCCTTGCCCGCCTCCTGGTCGAACACTCCTTTGCCGACAAGGTCTTCTTTGCCAACTCGGGGGCTGAAGCCAACGAAGGCGCGATCAAATTCGCCCGCAAGTACGCGCGGGTGCGTCACGGGGAGGACAAGTACACCATTGTCGCCTTCGAGGGGGCCTTTCACGGACGGACGATGGGCGCGCTCGCCCTGACCCCCCGGCCTCATTACCAGGACCCCTTCCGGCCCCTCATGCCCGGCGTCCGCATCGTCCCCTTCAACGACATCGACGCGGCCCGCCGGGCCATCGACGAGCACGTCGCCGCGGTCATCGTCGAACCCGTCCAGGGGGAAGGGGGCATCCGGCCCGCGGACGCGGACTTCCTTCACGCCCTGCGCGAGGCCACCCGAGCCGTGGACGCCCTCCTCATCTTTGACGAAGTCCAATGTGGGCTCGGGCGCACCGGCCACCTGTGGGCCCACGAGTACTACGGCGTCACACCCGACATCCTCACCGTGGCCAAACCCCTGGCCGGGGGCCTGCCCATGAGTGCCGTCCTCATGACGCAAGCCGTCGCGGACGTCATGGAGCCCGGGGATCACGCCACCACCTTTGGTGGGGGTGTCGTCGTCAGCGCGGTTGCCCACTACGTCGTCTCCCGCATCGCCGACCCCGACTTCCTGGCCCACGTCCGTGCTCGGGGGGAACAACTTCTGAGCGGCCTCCGGGCCCTGGAGGACCCGCGCATCGTCGAGGTTCGGGGGCGGGGGCTCATGGTGGGCGTGGAATTCGACGCGGACGTCGCTCCCTTCGTTGCCCGGGCCCCTGAGTACGGACTCCTCCTCATCAACGCGGGCCCGCGCGTCATCCGCATGGTCCCGCCCCTCATCCTCAGCGAGGAGGAGGTGGACATCGCGCTGGAGCGCTTTGCCCGGCTGCTGAAGGAGACCCCGACCGAATAGGAGGACGCGTCACGCGGAGATGGACGATGAGCGGACGAGAGGAGGGTGAGGTCATCCTGCGCCCCGCGCGCAAGGAGGACATTCCCACCATAGTGGAAATCGTGAACGGATACGCGGCCCAGAACCTCATGCTCCCGCGCAGTCCTCGGGAAGTCGAGCGCACCCTGAATTCCTGGGTCGTCGCGGAGCTGGGAGGACGGGTCGTGGGGTGTGGGGCCCTTTCCCTCCTCTCCTCCGAGCTGGCGGAAATCCGCTCCCTGGCCGTGGCCTCGGACATGGCGGGCCGGGGCATCGGGGGGAAGATCGTCCGCTACCTGGTCGAAAAAGCCCGGGAGATCGGGGTCAAGCGCGTCGCCGCCCTCACCCTGCAACAGGGATTCTTCGAACGCCTGGGCTTCCGCGTGGTGGACCGTTGGGCCCTCTCCCCCAAGATATGGAGCGAATGCGTCTACTGCCCCAAATTCCACCACTGTGACGAAATCGCCGTCGCTATGGAGATCGAAGACGAAGACGTGAAGACAACGATTAACGATTGACGATTAACGATTAAAGGGCTGGCGCGTCGACTTCTGACAACCGACGACCGACCAACGAAAGGATGGCGTGAACACAAGGCTGACTCTACAATGCCAACGCTTGTGCCCCGGCAGGCCGGGGTTCGCACGGCGCTGAACCGCCGTGCTCATTAAAGCAAAGCCCTCCGGGCTCTTCCGCGTGAGGCCGCAGGCCTTCGCTATGATGAGCCGGGCGGTTTAGCGCCCGGCGCTTCACAGCTAACGAGTGACGAGTAACGAGTAACTGGATGGCGTGGACACAAGGTTGGCCCCGCCGCGCCGACGTCCTCACCGGCGCCTGACGCATGACGCCTGCCGAAAACCATCCCCCTTGCCTTAAGGTGCAGAGCGCGCCTACAATAGGTGTGCGCGGCCACAACTCACCGTAAGGAGGCCCTCATGTCCACCTACGATGTCATCGTTGTCGGAGCCGGTCACAACGGCCTGGTTACCGCTGCTTACCTGGCCAAAGCCGGACTGAACGTCCTCGTCCTCGAGCGCCGACCGGTCGTCGGCGGCGCGGCCGTCACCGAGGAGATCTTCCCCGGGTTCAAAGTCTCCACCCTGGCCTACGTCAACTCCCTCTTCCGTCCCCGCATCATCAAAGACCTGAAGCTCAAATCCTTCGGGTTCGAAGTCCTCCCTCGGGACCCCTCCTCCTTTACCCCCTTCCCCGACGGGCGCTACCTCTTCCTCGGACCCGACAAGAAGATGGTACACGACGAGATCGCCAAATTCAGCAAAAAGGACGCCGAAGCCTACCCCCGCTATGAAGCCATGCTCGAACACATCGCGGACGCCATCGAGCCCCTTCTGGAGATGACCCCACCCGACCCGCTCTCCCTGCGGCCCAAGAACATGCTCACCCTGGGCTCCCTGGCCTGGCGTTTCCGCCGACTGGGCCGCACCATGTACGACGTCGTGCGCATCCTCACGGCCAACGCCAACGACATCCTGGACTACTGGTTCGAGTCCGAGGAACTGAAAGTCACCCTCTCCACCGACGCGGTCATCGGCGCGTTCGCCTCCCCGGCCGTGCCCGGCACCGCGTACGTCCTCTTCCACCACGTCATGGGGGAGACGAACGGCGTGCGGGGGGTATGGGGCTACGTGCGCGGGGGCATGGGCGGGCTGACGCAGGCCCTGGCCAAAGCCGCCCAATCCTTCGGCGCGGAAATCCGCACCAGCGCGGAGGTCGCCCGTATCGACGTGCGGGAGGGACGCGTCGTCGGGGTGACCCTCAGCGACGGCAGCGAATTCAAAGCACGTATCGTCGCCTCCAACGCCACCCCGGCCATCACCTTCCTCAAACTCCTCAACCGTTCGGACCTCCCCGGCGAATTCGTGGAAGAAGTCGAGCGGATTTCCTACGACAGCGCGGTCGTCAAAGTCAACCTCGCGCTGGACGGGCTACCCAACTTCACCGCCTATCCGGGCACCGAACCGGGCCCTCAACACCGGGGCACCATCCACATCTCTCCCACCCGTGACTACATCGAAGAAGCCTTCCGGGACGCGGCCCTGGGGCGGCCATCCCGCAAACCCATGCTCGAATGCACCATCCCCTCCGTCGTCGACCCCACCGTAGCGCCCGAGGGGAAGCACCTGATGAACATCTTCGTCCAGTACGGGCCCTACAACCTCAAGGAGGGCACATGGGAGGACATCAAGGACACCTTCCTCGAACGGGTCATCGACACCCTGGCCGAATACGCGCCCAACATCCGGGACATCATCCTCTACAAGCAGATCATCACCCCCGAGGAGATGGAGCGGGAGTACGGCCTGACCGGGGGGAACATCATGCACGGGGAGATGACCCTGGACCAGATGTTCTTCATGCGCCCCGTGCCCGGATACGCCGACTACCGCACCCCCATCCGGGGTCTCTACCTCTGTGGGGCCGGGGCACACCCGGGCGGCGGGGTGATGGGAGCGCCCGGAATGAACGCAGCCCGGGAAATCCTCAAGGATTGGAAAAAATAAGGCAAAGGGGGAGACATCATGCGTCCGCGGGCCCGTTTCTTGAGTGACGAACTCATCCAAGCCATCATCGCGGAAGCCCTGCGCGTCCTGGAGGTCCACGGCGTCGCCGTTTACCACGAGGATCTCCTCCGGCGCATGGCCGACGCGGGATACCGAGTAGACATGGAGGGGCAGCGCCTGTTCATCCGGGCGGACCAGGCCCAGGCCGCGCTGGACGTCACCCCCAGTGCGGTCTCCCTCTACACCCGGGAGGGGGAACTGTACACCACGTTGACCGGGGACGCGGTCCACTTCACCCCCGCGTCCTCGGCCCTCTACATCCTCGACCACAGGACCGGGGAGCGGCGCCGCCCCACGACCCGGGATCTGATGGAGTACGCGCGGGTGGTCTCCGGCCTGAAGCACGTGGCCTACCCATCGACCGCGTTCAGCACCGCGGACGTCCCCCAGGAGATCGCGGACGCGTGGCGGCTCTACGTCCTCCTGGCCCACACCCCGCGGCCCATCGTCTCCGGCGCGTTCACCCCCACCGGCGTCCCCCGCATGGGAGAACTCATGGCCCTGTTCCGGGACGACCGGGAGGACCTGCGCCGGCGGCCCATGAGCATCTTCACCGTCTGTCCCACCAGCCCCCTGCGCTGGAACGAGGATTCCTCCCAAAACCTGATGGACTGCGTGGACTGGGGCATCCCCATCGAATTCGTCCCCGTCCCCCTCCTGGGGCTGATCAGCCCGGTCAGCCCTGTGGGGACGGTGGTGCTGCACACGGCCGAAGTGCTCAGCGGCATCGTCATGGCCCAAACCCTACGCCCGGGGCATCCCGTCCTCTTCGGGGGGGCACCGGCCGCGTTCCACATGCAACTGACGACGAACCCCATGACCGCGGTGGAGGCCCTCCGGGTGGACGCGGCCTACATTCAGGTGGGAAAGGCCCTGGAGCTCCCCACCCAGGCCTACCTGGGCCAGAGCGACGCGAAGGATCTCAACATGCAGGCCGGCGCGGAAACGTACGCCGGGCTCATCCTGGCCGCGCTCATGGGGGTGAACAGCGCGGCGGGACCCGGCATGCTGGACTTCGTCAACCTCTTCAGCCTGGAAAAACTCCTCTTCGACGAAGAGCTGGCCGGCCATGCCCTCTTCCTCGTGCGGGACGTGGACGTGGTGGAGGACATCCCCCTGGACGCGTTCGTGGACGCGGTGCGCGCGGAAGGGCACGTGCTCACGTGGGAACACACCCTGTCCCACTGGCCCCGGGAACTCTACATCCCCGGCCCCGCCCTGGACCGCTCGAACCGGGACCAATGGGAGAAGCTCCCCCCCGACCAGCGGAGCGAACGGGGACGCCTGCGTCACCTGGTGGAAGAGGCGCTAGAGGGGTATCAGGGGCCGCCCGTGGACGAGGCCCGTCACCGGGAAATGCGGCGCATCCTCCAGGCCGCCGTGGGCGATACCCCCCTCCCTCCCGTCCACATCGAAGTGAGCGTCCGGGAGACGGGGCGTGCACGGCGCCGACGCCGACGCCGCCGATAGGGAATCCCCCTACTCGTACCGCAAGGCCTGGATGGGATCCAGGTTGGCCGCGCGCATGGCCGGGTAAATGCCCGCGAGGACGCCCACGAGGATGGAGAAGAACAGGGCAAAGAGGACCAACCAGAGGGGCGTGTGCACCAGCGACGTCACCGTATCCCGCTGGACGTTGCCCGTTTGCAGGGCCATGCTGCGCAACATGTACGCCCGCGCGATCTGATCCCCGATCCACCCGAGCCCCCATCCC
>WGAA01000348.1 GCA_015489285.1 Anaerolineae bacterium
CTGTAAAGGCGGGCGACCGGGCTTCCCAATACCCGGGGGTATTGGGTTACCGTTGCGGGACAGCGCCGGACTTTCACCGGCTTCGCCTTTAAGCCCTGCCATCCGGGGCGTCGGGCACCTTTACAGTGAACGGGATTCAATTGTCGTCGGAAGGAGTATACCACTCGTAAGAGGGGACGTCAAAAAGGCGCAAGAGCGGCATTGAGTAACGAGTAACGGAGTAACGAGTAATTGGTCGGCGTGAAGACAAGATTGGCGTGATAAGGAACGATTAACGATTGACGATAAATGATTAAAAGGATTGGCGTGAAGACAGCGTTGACCCAGCAGCGCCAACCTGGCTCTACGTTACGCATTACGAATCACGCATCACGTATCACGTCATCAAGCCAAACTGCGCCTGCAGCGCCGACTTTCTAACCGGCGCCTGACGCCTGACGTATGACGCCTGACGTCTTCTACCGCAGGCCGGGGAGGAGGTGGACGACCATACGCCCTTCCTCCACGTCGATCTCCCGGATGACGTCTTTGATGGCAGGGATGAGGATTTCCCCCTCGGGCCCGACGATGACGTACACGTCGTTGGCCCCCGTGTAGATGATATGGTCCACGTGACCCAGGTATTCCCCGTCCTCGGTCCACACGTCCATGCCCACGATCTGGTACTCGTAGTATTCGTCCTCCTGTAGGGGCCAGGCCTCCTCCACGGGCACGTGAAGCCAGGCCCCTCGCCAGGTCTCCGCGCGGGTGCGGTCGGGGATTTCCCGGAATTTGATGAGGAGTCGTTTACGGTAGGGGCGGACGCTTTCGATCACCAGAGGGGCTTTTCCCTCTCCCGCGAGGACGTGGGCTCCCGGGGTAAAGCGTTCCGGGAAATCGGTGTGGATGTCCACTTCCACTTCCCCCCGGATGCCGTGGGGGGCAATGATGCGACCCACGGCCAGGTAGCGAGGTGTGCGTCGTTTCCCCTTCCCCTTCATCGCTCCTCCTGCGACATGGCAAAGGCGGAGACCCGAGTCTCCGCCTTTCTCCAACCGTAAGCCGTCCTACCAATGGGATGATGAGGCGCGACCTTCTTCAGGGCGTGAAGGACCGAACACCCTATCCGATTTCCAAGACGACTCGCTTTCCCTGGCGGGTTCCGGCGACCCGCAACAGGGTGCGCATGGCGTTAGCCACACGTCCGCCACGTCCAATGACCCGTCCCATGTCCTCTGGTGCCACGTAGAGGTGAAGAACGAGGGTGTCACCCTTTTCTGTCTCCTCCACCCGCACCTGGGACGGGTCGGTGACGAGGGCCTTTGCGATGTACTCGACCAGTTCTTTCATGAGGAACCCCCTTTCCACAGGGCCCAAGGCCGTGCAGAGAGAACGTGTTTAGTCCAAGACCCCCACCTTTCTCAAGATGCGGGCCACGGCTTCGCTGGGCTGGGCTCCCTGAGAGAGCCAATATTTCGCCCGCTCTTCGTTGACCCGCATCATTGGCGGTTCGGTGCGGGGGTTGTAAAACCCGATGATCTCGATGAAACGGCCATCCCGTGGGGCACGTGAGTCGGCCACCACGATACGATACGACGGTTGGTTGCGTGCTCCTTGTCGGCGCAGTCGGATTCGAACCATAAAAGACCTCTCCTCACACGGTTTCTCTGGATTGGATTTCAGAATAACCCACCAAATAGATTACCCGGTAATCGTCCTTTGCGCAACTGTTTCATCAACTGTTGCATTTGCCGGAATTGGCGTAGGAGCTGGTTGACCTCCTGGACGGTCGTGCCCGAGCCCCGGGCGATGCGTCGTTTCCGGGAGCTGTTGATGATGCGCGGGTTGCGTCGCTCCTCCGGGGTCATGGAGAAGATGATGGCTTCGATGCGTTTCAGCTGTTTGTCGGTGACTTCCGCGGGAAGCTGGCGAGCAAGCCGGTTCATCCCCGGGATCATCTCCAGAAGCTGGGAGAGGGGCCCGAGTTTTTTCATCTCCTGAAGTTGTTCCAGGAAGTCCTCCAGGGTGAAGGTCCCCTCGAGAAGGCGACGTTCCGCTTCCTCGGCTTTCTTCCGGTCCAGCTCCTGCTCCGCTTTTTCGATAAGGGTGAGAATGTCCCCCATCCCCAGGATGCGGGAGGCCAGGCGGTCGGGATGGAAGGGTTCCAGCGCGTCCAGCTTTTCCCCCACGCCGAGGAATTTGATGGGCACGCCGGTGACTTCCCGCACGGAGATGGCCGCACCCCCGCGCGCGTCGCCGTCCACTTTGGTGAGGATGAGCCCCGTCAGCCCCACCCGCTTGTTGAACTCGTCGGCCACGCGCACCGCGTCCTGCCCGGTCATGGCGTCCACGACGAGGAGGATTTCCTTGGGCTGCGTCCGATCCCGAATCGCCTCCAGCTCGGCCATCATTTGATCGTCGATGTGGAGGCGTCCCGCGGTGTCGATGATGGCCACGGTGTACCCCTTCTTGCGGGCTTCCTGGACGCCCCGCACCGCGATGTCGGGAGGCGGGGGCTCCGTCCCTTCACTGTGCACGGGGATCTGGATCTGGCGCCCCAGGACTTCCAGTTGCTTGACCGCGGCCGGCCGGTAGGTGTCGGCCGCGATGAGTAGAGGGCGTTGGCCCTCTTTGCGCAGCCGCAGGGCCAGCTTGCCCGCGGTCGTCGTCTTGCCGGAGCCCTGGAGACCGACGAGCATGATGACGTGGGGTGGAGGGCCGGAAAGGTCCAGGCGACCGGGTTCGCCCAGGGTGCGGATGAGTTCCTCGTGCACGATTTTGATGACCTGCTGGGCAGGGGTGAGTCCCTTGCGGGCTTCCTGCCCTATGGCCCGTTCGCGCACGCGCTTGATGAAGGATTTGACGACCTTGTAGTTGACGTCGGCTTCCAGCAGGGCCAGTCGGACCTCGCGCAGGGCCGCGTCCACGTCGGCCTCTGTCAAGACCCCCCGCTGGGATATCTTGTCGAATACCCGTTGTAGCCGATCGCTTAATGCCTCAAACATATCCACTCCCCACTCCGGGTGTACATCCCCTCCACGACCTCTAAGTCAGCAATGTTTCATTTTAGGGAAGGGTGAGGGTTTGGTCAAATGGAGGTTGGGGATTTGGCCCCTCCGGGGGTCGGCATATAATGAGGGGACTCAATTGCGAATTATTCTCATTTAGCGTGATTTAGGGAGGAGGAACGGGATGGGCGCATCTTTGATTATCGGGTTCCGGGAGGGATTGGAAGCGGCCCTTGTTGTGGGATTGGTGGTCGGCGTTCTTTCCCGGATGAATGCAGAGGCGTTGAAACGATATGTGTGGTTTGGGGTGTTGGCTGCTGTTGGGTGTGCGTTGCTCCTCGGGGGAGGGCTTTTCGCCTTGGGGAGGACATTTACGGGACGAGGGGCCCAACTTTTTGAGGGAGGGACGATGTTGGTCGCCGCTCTGGTGTTGACGTGGATGATTTTTTGGATGGAGGATCACGGTCGGGAGATTTCCCGTCGGCTTGTTTCGGACACGGAGGAGGCCTTGTCTGTGGGGAAAGTCGCTCTTTTCCTGGTCGCGTTCACGGCTGTTCTGCGGGAGGGCGTGGAGACGGCGTTGTTCCTCATGGCCGCTATTTTTCGTTCTTCGTGGGTGGATGGGGTCATAGGGGCTGCTTTGGGAATTGCGTTAGCCGTGGGTGTGGGGATTCTTATCTTCCGATGGAGTGTGAACGTTAACGTGACGCGATTCTTTCGGGTGACCGGGGTGTTACTTCTTTTCATCGCGGCCGGGTTGATTGCTCACGGGATTCACGAGTTCCAGGAGATGGGGCTTCTCCCCGTGTTCGTGGAGGAGCTTTGGAATGTGAATTCCTGGCTGGATGAAGAAGGGCCGGTCGGGAGTTTTTTGAAGGCCCTTTTTGGTTATAACGGGAACCCTTCGCTGTTGGAAGTCCTTTCCTACACCCTGTATCTGGCCCTGGCAGGGGGAGCGATGGTGCGTGAGGCGTAACGTCATTCGTCATGCGTCAGGCGTCGGGCGGCGGTGAGGAAATTGGCGCGGCTAGCGCATCCCGGCTTGAGGACGTGATACGTGATGCGTAATGCGTGATGCGTAATTTAGAGGGTGGGTTGGCGCTGCAGGGACAACCTTGTGTGCGCGCCGTCCCGCACGGGGCTAAAGACCCCGTGCTACATCGAGCGAAGGCCGCCGGAAGCGGCCTAGAGGGAGCCCCAGACTTCCGAAGTCTCGCAGACTTCGGAAGTCTGAACCAGCCCTCGTGCTACATCGAGCGAAGGCCGCTGGAAGCGGCCTGGGTTAGGGGCGTCCTATGGAGCCCCCTTCGAGGGGGCTTTGCCCCGACGTAGCCCGGAGGTTCAGCTCTCCGACCTACTTGTCACCCCTCATGCGTCAGGCGGCGGTGAGGAAGTCGGCACGGCAAGTGCACCTGGGCTCCGGCAACGTAATCCGTGATGCGTAATGCGTAACTCAAGGCCATGTAGGCGTTATAGGGACAACCTCGTCTTCACGCCATCCGATTACTCGTTACTCGTGACTCGTTAGCGTGAGTAACGCCGGGCGCTAAACCGCCCGGCTCATCATAGCGAAGGCCTGCGGCCTCACATAGGACAGCCCGGAGGGCTTTGCTTCAATGAGCACGGCGGTTCAGCGCCGTGCGAACCCCGGCGGGCCGGGGCACGAGGGTTGGCATTGTAGAATCACCCTTGTCTTCTCGCCATCCTCTCGTTGGTCGGTCGTCGGTCGTCATTCGTCAGGCGTCACCCGTCAGGCGGTGGTGAGAAAGTCGGCAGTGCAGGCGCAGCTTGGCTTGAGGACGTGATGCGTGATGCGTAATGCATAACGTAGAGCCAGGTTGGCGCGGCTAGGACAATCTTGTCTCCGCGCCGGCCCCTTAATCGTTAATCGTCAATCGTTAATCGTTGTCTTCCTGCGCCAGCCAATTACTCGTTACTCGTCACTCGTTAGCCATAAGCCACAGGCCTTCGCCAGGATGATCCGGTCGAGCTTTTCTTCGCGCTTACCCTTTTAATCGTTAATCGTCAATCGTTAATCGTTGTTTCCCCAAGCTCCTCATTGCCGCGCCAAAATGGTCCCCAACGCCCGACCAATTACTTGTCACTCGTTACTCCCCCTTCCAATGCCTTGATGCGGGCGTGGAAGTCGGGAGGGATGTCGATGGGGGTCTTCTTCTCGTAATCGTACATGACCTGGACGCTGGTCGCTTCCGCGAGGAGCCGTCCGGTGGCCCCTTCCCGGAGCTCGTAAGCGAAATGGAAGGATCGCCGGCCGACTCGCGTCAGACGGACACCCACGTACACCTCCTCCCCCAGGTGGATGGGGCTGCGGAAGTCGATTTCCACACGGGCCAGGATGAAGTTGAAATCCCGCGGCTCCGGTTGGGGGCCCATCAACGTCGTGTAGTACGCCATGCGCCCCATTTCCAGGTACGTCAGGTAGACCGCGTTGTTCACGTGGCCCATCGCGTCCAGATCCCGAAAACGGACCTGCACGGAGGTGACGACCGGAAATCGTTCCCGAAGGATCTTCTCTCCTTTCTGCATCGTTGTCGTCCTCCTACCGGCAAAGGTTGGGGCAGATCACCCGTCGGCTTTCCCCCGTAATCGTCTTTCCACGTACTCCCTTTCCTCCTGGGGGGAGCGGATTTCCCCATCCAGCCAGGCCGCGCGCAGATCGCGCAGGAGGGTCCCCAGCTCCGGGCCCGAAGGGAGCCCGTATTCCCGTTGCAGCGCGTGCCCGTCCAGCGTGGGGCGCGTGTGCCGCCACTGCCGGACATAGTCATCGTATCGGCGCCAGAGGCGGGGATGGTCCTCGGCCACGGCCAGGACGAAGAGGGCCGCGAGCGAATGGCGCTCGACCTGAAAGACGAACTCGCTGGGACGTACCGTGGGGGCCGTGAGATGGGAGACCCGCGCGCGCAAGCGGGCCACATCCTCCAGGAGACGCCGTACCTCCCGGCGCAACGCCAGGTGATCTGCAATGTGCAACCCCTTCTCCAGGGGCAGGTCGTATAGCCAGAGTCCCCAGTACACCACATCCACAGGTGCCGGGGGCTCCCGCCGTTCGAGGACTTCGCGCAAACGGCGGAATCGCTCCTCGACCGCGGCATCGAAGGGGAGGTCCGGGTGGATGTAGGGGAAGACGCCCAGCTCGTGGAGCCGCCGCAAGGCCCGTTCCGGCTGACGTTCCCTGAGGATGAGCTCCAGCTCGTGGGCAATGCGCGTGCCCGACACCCGGGCGAGAAAGGCGCGTGCATCGAGCAAGAGCTCCTCCGTGCGGGGGTCCAGGCGGA
>WGAA01000349.1 GCA_015489285.1 Anaerolineae bacterium
TTCCATCCTCCTTCCCTCGGGCTGTCGCCATTATACCGGTCCCTCGTTCCCCCTGTCCAATGGGGATTCCCCTCTGCGCCAAGACAAAGTTGACTCCGCAAAGCCACCTTCTCTTCAAGTTAGCATCACGAGTAACGAGTAACGGAGTAACGAGTAATTGGTTGGCGTGAAGACAAGGTGGTCCCTATAAAGCCAACTTGTCTTCGAGTTACGCATCACGCATCACGTATCACGCATCACGTACCCACTGCCGAGCGCCAACCCGACACGCCAGTCACCCCCTGTCGCCCTGACGCATGACGAGTGACGAATGACGTTACGCATTACGCATCACGGATTACGTCATCCCGCCGAGCTGCGCTTGTAGTGCCGACTTTCTCCTCAGCGCCTGACGAATTTCCGCAGGCCGGGACACTCCAGACTGCGGAAGTCGGGCAGACCTCTCCTATGCTCCTCGATTGTGCTATAATACGGCGTGGCGAGCACCTACTCCTGGGGAGAGCGTACGATGTTCCAAGACAAGGTCGCCATCGTTACCGGGGCGTCCAGCGGCATTGGAAAAGCGACCGCGCTGGCGTTGGCCCGGGCCGGAGCCCATGTTGCCCTTGCCGCCCGTCGGGAATCCCTCTTGCAGGACGTGGCCCGGGAGATCGTCGCGCTGGGGCGCGAGGCCCTGGTCGTGCCCACCGATGTCACCGACCGCGAGCAGGTGGACCGGCTGGTCCGGGCGACGTTGGAGCGGTGGGGGCGCGTCGATATCCTCATTGCCAACGCGGGCGCCTACGTGCGTCGTCCCATCCGAGAACTCCGCCCGGAGGACCTGGAATACTCCCTGGCCGTCAACTTCTACGGCAGTGTGTACCCCGTCCTGGCCCTGCTCCCCCACATGCTGGAGCGCAAGACCGGACACATCGTCCTCGTGACCTCCATGGACGCGAAGAAGGGCATCCCCCCCGATGCGCCTTACGTGGCTGCCAAATTCGCCCTGGCCGGATTCGGGGACGTCCTCCGTCAAGAACTCCACGGCACGGGCGTCCGCGTCACCATCGTCTTTCCCGGGCGAGTGGATACCCCCCTCATCCAGAATCTGACAGTCCCCTGGATCTCTGCTAAAATCCCCCCCACAGCCGTAGCCAAGGCCATTCTCAAGGGCATACGGAAGGGGGCGCCGGAAATCATCGTGCCCTGGCAAGCCCGCCTCCTCCTGTACGCCCACGTCCTATCCCCTCGCCTGGCCGATTGGGCGGTGCGCTTCTTCCACCTGGAAGGATGGGAAGCGACATAGATCGTAACGGCAGATGGGCAACATATATAACGCGGACGAGGAGGACCTATGCAGCTAGAAACAACGTTTACCGTCAAACCACTTCACCCGTGGCTCAAGCGCATTCACATCTCCTTCGTTCCCGGCCCCATGACACCCATGTTGGAAAGCGTTGCCGATGGCATTCTGCGCGTCCTGCGCCGTCTGGGGCACGCGGTTCAGGAAACGCCTGACAACCGCACCGACGCTATTATCACCACCGCGCCCTTTGGTCAACCCCTCCGCTGGCGGGATGCCCTCCTCTTCGTGGCTCGACGCCGATTTCGCCTGCGCCACACCCCCACCCTCTACACCCTCGTCCACGCGCGCCCCGACGAATTTCTCGGTCTGCTGGACCACTTCCGCCGTGTGTTGCGCAAGGAGCCCCCGGACCCCAGGGATTACGACTTCCCCGGCCTCGCGCCTACGGCCTACAAAGTCCTCTTCGAGCAGGGCCGTCGTGGCGGGCCCATCCTCGCGCTGGAACGCCTCCTCCAGGCGCAGACCAAGAGCCTGCGCGTCATCCTCGTCGTCGGGGAGGATACCCCCCTGGCGGCCTATCACTTCGACCTCGTCGGCGCCTTCCCCAAGACCCGGGCCGACGACATCGACCTCTTCTACGAGGACATTGCCCTACGCATGGTTACCACCCTGAGCACCCGGGAAGTCACCCAGCACCGGGTGGTGGGGGAGCCCATCCCGAAGCACGTGTGGGACGAACTGGAGGCGCCCAAGGCCATGCAGCGGGCCGCGCGGGAGCTGGGGAAGCGCAACTTCTTCACCCAGATGGTCCGCATCTCCGACCTGGTCCACGTCCCGGCCATCTCCGACGCGGTGGCAAGCCAGTACAGCGAGGGATGTTTTGCCACCTGGGAGCCCAAGATCGACGCGCTCATCGCCACCGTCACGGGCAGCGCGCGGCCCGTGGACAAGGATAACATCACCGATGACGACCTGGCCGTTATCGTCGGCGTACGGGAGGACGGCCGTGGCGCGCTGGTGCGCCACGTGGAAGGAAAACGCAACGACCCGCCCTCCTCCGAGGCCGTGGAAATGTACGACATGGACACCCTGTTGCCCCGCATCCGCCTGGGCCCTGAATGGCCCATCCGGGCAGAAGTGCCCGTCGTGCGCTCCAAATTGCACGGCCACAGGGGCATTGCCGCGTACGACCCCACGAAGGTGGAATACGTCCCCCTGGACGACGCGTATTACCACTACCTCGTGTCCTGCGCCACGGACGCGCAGGCCCGCGGCATCAAGGCCGCGTTCGCCCGCTCCCAGGCGCTCCAGAACCCCGACGACCCGCGGCTGGTCGCCTTTACCGTCCTGCCGGGCCACGGAGTCGTCATGGCCGAGAAGTGGGTTCCCGGCAAAGCCCCCTTCCAGATCCTGTGGGAATTCATGGACGAAGGGACCCTCGTCGTCGACAGTCACGTCCCTCAGGGGCCCATGTGGTACGAGCCCGACGAGGAGGGACGTATGGTCCTGCGCACGGAAGAGGATGAGTGGCCCGTTGTTTGAGAGCGAAGCGACCGTGAACTCGCGTCCCGTACACCTTTTCCTCTCCCCCCATCCGGGGGATGCCCTCCTGGCCTGTGGGGCGACCATGGCCCACCTGGCCCGGAAGGGCGCGCGCGTTCTTGTTGCCGTCCCCTTCGTCGCCTTCCGGGGGGACGGGTGGGATGTGGAGCGGGAGACCCATGACGCGTGGGCGCACGTGGGCGCGCGGGGGTGGATCGGCCTCTATCCCCCCGCGGAACGGCGGCGGCATCCCGCGGAAGGGCGCCTCCTCTACACCCATTCCCGCACCCTCTACGGCCTCCCCGACCCCAGCGAGGGGGACCTCCCCCACCGTCTGGCCGGAGAAATCACCGCCCTGGTGGACGAAGCCCCTGCCTTCATCTACGCGCCCCTGGCCATGACGCGTCACGTGGACCACATTCACCTGGCGTCCGCGGGGCATGTGCTGGCCCGGGCCGGATACCGGGTCCTCTGGTACGAGGAATTCCCCCGACGGCCCGTGCGGGAGACGATACGCACGTTGAAACGCCGTGGGTGGTCCCCCCTCCTCCTTCCCCTGAGCGAGGGGGACGCCCGCGCCAAAGTCGCAGCCTTGCACGCGTTGCGCTTTCGCATCCCGCGAACCTTCGGCCACGCGCGGGAGATCGAACGCCGCGTGGAAGACGATCTTTGGACACAGAGCGGTCAGGGATACCGGGCAGAACGGTTCTGGGAACGCACCCAAGGAGGTCGTCCATGACATCCCCCATGCGCTACGGTGAATGGCTCAACACCGCGCTCCGGCGGCTGATCGGCGATGTGGTCATCTGGGTCCTCAGCATTCCCTGGATGCTCCTCCGCTGGTTCAGCCTGGTCATTCTCGGCATCAGCATCATCGGGATGGAATACCGCGTGGCGAGTTTGGGCCAGCACCCGCACCTCTTCATCCCCTTGCTTGTGGCAGATTCGCCCTGGGCCGTGTTGCGCGGCGTCTTCCGAGTGTACCGCTACCTCGTGGGACTCCCCACGGGGATCCTGATCGGGGGCTTCTTCTTCGCCCTCCTCGCCTGGGTCCTTCGGGCGTTCGTCGCGGGCGGGGTCATCTACCGCACCATGCCCTCATGGACCCATCCTCCCCGCTGGCAGGAGAGCCTCCACGTGGGGCTGGAACGGGGATTCCACCTGCTGGTCATCGATGTCCTCTTCGCGCTTCCTGTGGTCATCCTGGGACTTCTCTTCGGGACCCTGACGGGTGCGATGCTCTCCCGGTGGATTCAGGCCCCCCAGCACACGCCCCTCATCCCCATCCTCGGCCTTTGCCTGACCGTCCCCCTCCTTCTCTTCTGGCTGCTGGTCACCTTGTTCCTGCGGCCGCTGATGTACCAGGCGTGTGTGCAGGAACGCCTTCCGTTCTGGGAGGCCGTGGAACGGGGACTGCGCATCGCGTGGCGTCGGAGCGGTCCGACCCTGGTGTTGGGGATGACGTGCATGGGGGTGAGCCTGGCCAACGGGATTCTCACCCGCATCGTGACCTTACCGCTGGGTATCGTGGGGCCCAGGGCCCAGGGGTTCACCGCGATGGCCATGTACATCCTGTGGCTCGGCGCGGGACTGTTGCTGGTCCTTCTCTTCACGGCCCAACAACTGTTCGTCTGGAGCTTTTACGCGCAGGCCTGGCCCGCGCTGGCCGAACCGTCCTCCTAAAACAACCGCCCGCCGGACGTCCCGCCCACCCGGCGCGGCAGATCCCGACGCCAGTGGATACGGGGGTCATGACGGTGGCGGAAGCGCCACCACAGGCCCTGGGGGTATCCCACCATCTTGGCCACATCCCCCACGACCCGAAGTACAGGGACCCACAGGAGGAGGCGCGCCCGCTGCCAAAACGATCCCCTCTCGACCAGGCGGTTCAGGCGCTTCCAGGGGCGACGCACGTAGAGATACAGGCCCATCAGGGGCCCCAGGAGGAAGAGGGGGTGGACGAGGAGGGCCGCGATGAGGAAGCCGGGCAAGAGTCCCCCGTAAGTACCGTACCGGATGAGGTGGCGCATACGCCACAAATCGGCCTGGCCGTCGCCGAACGCGTAGTTCCGGTACTGACGGAAGAAGGCGCGCAGGGAGGATCGGGGCCGGAAGTAGACCACGGCCCGGGGCGCCCAGGCGAAGGGTCCGACCAGCGCGCGCACCCGTAAGTCAAACACCACGTCCTCGCTGTAATCCAGCCACTCCGGATATCCGCCCACCCGTTCCCACGTGCTCCGGAGGAAGGCCACAGAACGGCTGGAGGGGAGAAACCGGTGGGGGTCGATCTCCTCGGGCAGGGGG
>WGAA01000350.1 GCA_015489285.1 Anaerolineae bacterium
ACCGGGCGGGGCGATCTCGCACGCTGGCCCGCAATGCCTGGCTCCTGGTCCAGGAGATGTCGGGGTGGGAGGCCCCCGCGCGGGGGGAGTGGGGTGGGCCGGAACGCCCGGAGGACCTGGACCGGGTCGAGCTGAACACGATGGTGCACAGTTGTGCGCTCCTCAGCTTGGAGAACCCCTGGGACTGGCGGCAGGGGCGCTATTTCCCCATGTTGCGCCAGGCGTATGAGACGTTGTTGGACATTGTCGAGCGTCTGGCGCGGCAGATGGAGGAGCCCTGGAGCCTGTATTACCGGGCGCTGGGCGCCTGGTACCACTGCGCCCTGGCCACCTCTCCCGGGAAGATTCAGGAGTCCATCGAGACGATGGAGCACACGTTGATCCAGTTCCAGCGCCTGTGCCGGGATGCCTGCCAGGAGGATTCGAAGGACCGGCGGGAGATGGAGGAGCAGGCCCAGCACTTGTACAACTTGAGCCGGGCGATCCTCTCCCTCCTGCGGGGCGGTGGTCAGCCCGACGTGTTGCAGCAGGTGTACCGGGAGGAGTTGAAGCCGACCATCGGGAGTGTGCCCCGGACGATGCGGGATATGGCGAACATGGATGAGGAGGTGGAGATCCCCACCCGTCTCTTCCGCCAGGCGTTCAAGCGGTATGCCCAAATTCTCATCAGCACCCAGAACATCCAGCGGGCCTCCATCCCCGTGGATGACAAAATCCGCCAGCTGGAGGCCAAGGTGAGTGAGTTGCGCCGGGCACAACGCAGCGCGTACGCGCTGTATCACGAGACGCGCGTCCTGAAGGAGCTGTACGCCCAGTCCATCCGTCAGACGGAGTCGGTCATCCAGGAGTTGACCCAGGGGGCCCATTTGACCTTGCAGCTCCTCACCCGTTCCGCCCCCCACCACGAGGAGACCCATCTCACCTTCGAGATGCGGAACATCGGCCGCGTCGAGGCCCGAAACATCACCGTGGAACTGGTCCTCTCCGAGAACTTCCGCCTTTTGGACGAGAGCGCCATCCAGCACATCGAGGCCGTCCCGCCGGACGATCCGAAGCCGATCGTTTTCAGGATATCGCCGGAGACGGATGAGGACATGAACATCCGCATCAACGTGACGTACAGCACGTCGGAGGCGCCGGAGCGTCCCGTGATTCACTCGTGGGATTTCCCGCTCCAGGTGGTGAGTTTGGACCAGAGGCCGTTCACGTTGAAGGCGAACCCTTACATCTACGGCGTTCCCCTGCAGGAGCCCCGCCTTTTCTACGGACGCCGCGAGGAGCTTCTTTCCATCCTCAACCACCTGGCCCACCGGGCCCCGCAGAACATTTTGGTGCGCGGGGCCCGACGAAGTGGGAAGACCTCCCTCCTCTACATGATCAAGGCCGTCCTCGAGGACCGGGACCGGAGTCGGGGGGCGCGGGATCGTTTCGACATCCCCAGGGAGTGGGATGCGAGCCTGAACGGCATTCATCCCCTGTTCTTCAGTTTGCAGAGCCTGGAGCGGTTGGGGGATCGGCTGACGTCGAGCGATTTCTTCAAGCTGGTCATCGACAGGTTGGCCGATCGGGGGTTGGCCCTGCCCAATGTGGAGGCCTTCTTGCAGTCCCCCTCCCTCACGGTGCAACAGTTCGAGAGGTATGTGACCCGGTTGCTGGCCGAAGACCCGCATCTGCACCTGGTGTTCCTCGTGGACGAGTTCGATGTGCTGGACCTGGTGGAGGATAAGGCCCTGTACGCGCACCTGCGGCACATCATCAGCAGTGTGCAGCAGATCACGTGGATCATCGCCAGCGCCCTGGGCCTGTATCGGGAGGTAAGCGATTACGAGTCCCCCCTGTTCAACGTGTTCAAGATCGTGGACCTGGGCCCCCTGGACCGGGATTCCGCACGGCGCCTGATCCTGGACCCGTGGCAGGTGGAGCCCTCCCGGCCGGGCGCATCGTTGCAGATCGTCGACGACGCGGTGGACGCGATTTTGCAGGAGACGGGATGTTATCCCTATTTCATCCAGCTGGTGTGCAGCGAGGTGGTGGGGTACGTGAACCGGAAGCGGACGAATTACGTGCTGCGCAAGACGGTGTACGAGGTCATCGACGGGATCACGACCCCGCGCAGCCCCCTCTCGGAGCATTTTGCTTACCTGTGGGACCGGGTCGACGGGCTGAGCAAGCTCATCCTCCTCACGCTGTTGCGGGAGGCGTCCCCGCCGTCGGAGGGGGAGTTGATTCAGGCGGTGCGCTGGTGGTTGCAGTCGGAGGGGTTGCATTTCCCCCGGGTGGAGGAGGAGTTGGAGGCCCACTTGCAGCGCCTGGAGGCGATGGAGGCCATCGTGCGCGACCGGTACGGACGGCTGCGCTTCGGCATCCCCCTGTTCCGGCGGTTGTTGCGCAAGCGCAGTGAGCGGGAGGATCTGGAGAACGTTATCCGCAGCGATCTGGGGGTGGAATCATGAGCCCTCGATGGGTGATGTGGGGGATTGGTGCCCTGGTGGGCGTGCTCACGCTGGGGTTCCTCCTGGGGGAGTGGGCGCCGCGCCGTTTCCCTTCCCCCCGAGGACGCAGGGCGTTGAGCCGAATGGCTCTGGTGACGGCCGCGCTGGGCGGTCTGATCGGCCTGGGATTGGGGGGTGGGTACCTGGCAACGGTGGGGAAGGGGCAGGCCTTCGTGTTGACCCTGTATGAGCCTCGCGATGTCGTGCTCCCCCGGGCCCCGGAGACAACGGTGAAGCTGGTGGCCTTCCCCCTGGTCCTGCGGTTGGACGGGTTGGCCGCGCTGTTCCTCCTCTTCGTCGGCTTTTTCGCCTTCGCCCTGGCCCTGTACTCCTGGGGGTGGTTGCGGGACGACCCCCGGGCCCACTGGGTGGCCGGGGCCTTCAACCTCTTTGTCCTCTCCATGTACGCGGTCATCCTCACCTACAACATGTTCTGGCTCCTCCTGGCCCTGGAGTTGATGACTCTGGCGTCGGGCCATCTGTTGTTGTACCGCAGCGAGGTGGACCGAGGGGAGGAGGCCCAGCGGGCGGGACGCATCGCGGTGCGCACTTATTTCATCGTCAGCCACGTGAGCATGGCCTTTCTCATGAGCGGCTTCATCCTCCTCGCCCTGCGCACCGGGTCCCCCCTCTTTACCCTGACGCCCCGGAACACGATGCAGGATGTGGTGCGCGGTTCGCTGATGGATCATGTGATCTTCGCGCTGTTGCTTTTGGGCCTGGGCATCCGCGCGGGGATGGTTCCCTTCCACTTCTGGGTGCCCATTGCCCATCCCCAGTTGCCCACGAACACCCACGCGATGATGTCCGCGGTGATGCTGAAGATCCCGGTGTACCTGATGATCCGCGTTTTCGTCCAGGTGTATCCGCCCCGGGCCTGGTGGTGGGGCGGGGTGCTTCTGCTCCTGGCCGGGGGGACGGCCCTCTTCAACGTGTTCTACGCGCTGGTGAGCCCCGACCTGAAGCGGGCTTTGGCCTATCACAGTGTGGAGAACATCGGCATCATCCTGGCCGGCGTGGGGTTGGCCCTCTTGTTCCGCTATGAGTGGCTGACGCGGGCTTACGGCGCGGAGGGGTACGAGACGTTTCAGACGTTGACGGCGCTGGCCCTTGTGGCCGCGCTGTACCACACGGTGAACCACGGGGTCTTCAAGACCCTTTTGTTCATGGGGACGGGGAACATCGAGCATTTGACGGGGACGGTGAAGTTGAAGGCCCTGAGCGGGGTGCTCCGTCTTTCCCCCTGGACGGGGTTGACCTTTCTGGTGGGGGCGATGGCCATTGTGGGGCTTCCCCCCTTCAACGGGTTCATCAGCGAGTGGTTGACGTTGCAGGCCATTTTCGTCTCGGGGGAGGCGTTGAGCCGGGCGGGCCACTTCATCCACCTGGTGTTGACGGTGGTGGCCTTGTTGACGCTGGGCGGCGCGTTTGCCCTGACCGCCCTGGCCTTTGTGAAGATCGCGGGGGAGACGTTGTTGGGCCCGCCCCTGCGGGTCTCGTCCCGGCGGACGCCGTGGAGTATGCGGGTGGCGATGGGGGTTCTGGCCCTGTTGTGTGTGCTCCTGGGCCTGGCCCCCGGCGTGCTCGTCCCCGTGCTGCACCGGGCCGTGTACGACGTGGGGGTGGGCACGACCGCGGTGCAGGCGACCCGGTGGACGCTGGCCGTGTCGGTGCCCTTGGGGCAGCCGCGGCAGGAAATGTACAGCGCGGCCCTTTCCCTGGTGCCCGCGCTGGCGCTGATCTTGCTCGCGGTCCTCGCGGGCGGAGGGGTCCTGATGCTCCGATGGCGACGGGTGTGGCAGCGCGGTCAGGTGTGGGCCGGCGGGGAGCGCTTCGACCCCCGACGGATGCGCTATTCGGGGACCGCGTTCTCCTTCATGGCCTGGGAGATCCTGGCCCGTCCCACGCCTCCCTCGGAAATCCCGGTCGGCCCCCTGCCCGAATACTACCGGGTGTCCCGGCGGCGGGTCGTCCCCGAGTTCTTCAACCGCTGGTACAACCGCCTTATCCGCTTCACCCTGGATATGTCGGAGCGCTTGGGCAATGTGTTTCAGAGCGGGGACATACGGTTGTACCTGATGTACATCTTCGTCGCCTTTTTCGTCGTCCTTTTGGCCACTTTGTTCCTCAGACGGTGAGGAGGGCTCATGTACGTGTACGCTTTCATCTGGGTGGGGGTGTTCTTCCTCCTGGCCCCCCTGGCCTTGGGGCTGGTGCACACCTTGCGGGCGCGCGTGCTGGCCCGCCGAGGACCTCGCGTATGGCAGCCGTACCTGGACGCGTGGAAGTTGTTGCACAAGGGGGTGGTCATCCCCCGGGGCGCGACTATGCTGTACGTGGTGGGGCCCATCGTTGCGTTTACCTGCTCCCTCCTCCTGGGGTACCTGATCCCCATCCCCTTGCTTTTGACCCGGCGTTCCCTTCAGGGGGCCTTGTTCCTCGGCGCGGATGTGGTCATGGCCGTGTACCTGCTGGGGTTGGCCCGCTTCATCATGGCTCTGGCGGTGTGGGATGTGGGGGCTCCCTTTGGGGCCCTGGGGAGCAGCCGCCAGTTCTTCTTCCAGGCCCTGGCCGAACCCACCTTCCTCATCGCCCTTTACACGCTGACGACGGCCTACCGGACGAGCAACATCCTCCTCTTCACCCAGGTGCATCGGCCGTGGAGTTTCAGCGTGGCCCTCCTCATTGCCCTCTTCGCGCTCATCATCGTCTTCCTGGCCGAGGGGGGGCGTCTGCCCTTCGACAGTCCGGACACCCATTTGGAGCTGACGATGGTCGAGGGGGGGCCGGCCCTTTCCTATTCGGGGCCCTTGTGGCTCCTCTTGGAGTGGGGGGCGGCCATGCGCCTTTTCTTCTTCCTCCTCTTCCTGGCGTATATGACGGTCATTAGCCTGCGGATCGAGGGGGGATACGCGGCGGCGGGGGCCCTGGTCCTCGTCTTCCTCCTCTTCGTCGTCGCCTTGAGCGTGGGGGAGACGTATGTGGGGAAGTTGCGGCTCCGCCGTGTGGTGGCACCCTTTGCCATGGCCCTGATCCTGGCCATTATTTCGCTCCTGATCATGGCCGTGCTCGTGAACACGCTGACGGGTTAAGGGGGAAGGGATGGATATCATCAAGGGGTTGGACATTCTTTTCCCGATGCTCATTCTCTTCATCGCGGTGCACATCTCCGCGTCCACCGTGCTGAAAACGATGATCGAGCGGTACAAACAGCAGGCATTCGTCCTGGCGGCCTTCGTCATTTTCACCGCGCTCACGTCTGCCTCGTGGGCCATCGGCGCGGTGGCCTTGTTGCCCTTCCTCATGGGCGTGAGCATCAAGCCGATTCTGGCTCGGGCCACCCTGGTGACCTCGGAGCCCCTGGAGTTGGATGTGCGGAAGTGGCTCGGGTTCGTGGAGGAGGCCGAGCTCACGTGGTTGGAACACGGCCGCTTGCGCCTGCCCGCGGGGTACTCCTTCATCCTGGACGCGACGTTGACCACGTTGGCCTTTGTCATCGCCTACAACCTGGGCAGCGCGTTGGAGTCCATCGAGAAGATCAGCCTTGCCGTGTCCCTGGCCCTGCTCATGTTGGGGCTCTTCGTCATGATCAACAACCAGGATCTCCTGGCCCAGGTCATCGGCCTTCTGGTCTCGGAGCATGGGCTGTTCCTCGCGGCCATTCGGGTCGTGCGGCAGAAGCAGCTGGCCATCGTCCTGGCCGTGAGTCTCTTCTTCTACCTGGCGTTGACGCTGACCATCCTCCTATGGGTCCTCCCTTCGTTGCGCAAGATGTCCAAGTCCCTGGAGATCAAGGATCAAACCCAGTTGAAAGGATGAAGCGATGGACGGGGGAATGTGGAGTGCCCTTTTGGTGTACGTGCTCATCGGGGCCCCGTTTTTGGCGACGTTGCTCATTTTGGGGATCTCCGGGTTGGCCCGGCTGAGCGCGGCGCCCTGGGTGGAGGCGGTGCGCTCGCGGGAGAGCTGGATTACCACGATCGCCTCGGCCATCTCCTTCCTGAGCGCGGTGGCCCTGGTGAACGTCCCCCCCTCGCAGCCCCTCATCCCCTTCTTCCTGGTGGACTTCATCGTGGACGCGCTGAGCATCTACTTCGTCCTCCTGGTCAACGTGGTGGCCCTCGTCGCCTCCTTCTTCATCTCCCATTACCTGAAGAGCGTGAGGGAGTTGAAGCCCGGGGAGAGGAAGGAGGACCTGCATTCGGGCCGTTTCCACTTCTTCTTCAACCTGTTCCACCTCACGATGGTGCTGGTGCCCTTCATGAACAACCTGGTCCTCCTGTGGATTGCCGTGGAGTTAACGACGGTGGCATCGGCCTTTCTGGTGGGGATTCGGGGCGATAGGCAGGCCCTGGAGGCCGCGTGGAAGTACACCATTATCACCTCCACGGGGGTGATCTTCGCCCTCCTGGGGACCCTGTTCCTGGCTTCCGTCGCGCCCGAGAGCGGCACGATGCAGTGGTACGATCTGTACCGGTACCTTGCCACGCACCCGGAGAACGTGAACAAGAACTTCGCCATCCTCTCCTTCCTCTTCGTCCTCATCGGTTACGGCACGAAGGCCGGGTTCGCCCCCATGCACACCTGGTTGCCCGACGGGCACGGGGAGGCCCCTTACCCGGTCAGCGCCCTCCTCTCCGGGGTGCTGTTGAAGTCCGCTCTCTACGCCATCCTGCGCTTCTACATCCTCACCCTCAAGGCCCTGGGCAAGGAAGCGGCCTTTGTGACCCACATCCTTCTCGCCTCGGGACTCTTTTCCCTGGGCGTGGCCGTACCCTTCATCCTGCGGCGCAACAAGTTCAAGCGCATTCTGGCCTACCACAGCCTGGAGCACATGGGCATCATCACCTTTGGTCTGGGCATCGGGCATCCCATTGCCCTCTTCGGCGCGCTTCTGCACGCGCTCAACCACGCGTTGACCAAGGCCCTCATGTTCCTCGCCTTCGGGCTGGTGCAGGGGGAGTACGCCCTCCAGGTGAAGACGGGGGACGAGGAGCAGTACACCGGGCTCCTGCGGGTCATGCCCTTTACCGGTTTGCTCATCGCCCTGGGGGGATTGGCCCTCGTCGGTTCGCCCCCCTTCAACATCTTCTTCAGCGAATTCCTCATCCTCTGGGGCGCTTTCGGCCAGGCCCGGCACACCCCCATCCTCTGGGGCGCCATCGTCGTCTTCCTCCTCTCCGTCACCTTGATCTTCGCGGGACTCGTGCGGCACCTGGGGCACCTGCTCCTGGGGAATCCCCCCGGACGTCGGGTAAACGAACCCGCGGGCCTGTTGGGGGTCCTGTTCCTCCTCTTCCTCTCCGTGTTCCTCTTCGGCGTGGTCGTGCCCCATTGGGACGTGTTGAACCTGGCCCAGTTGCTCCAGGATAGTGTGCGCATTCTGCAAGGGGAGATGCCTTGAGATGAGGCAGACGAACACATACGATGCGTGGCTGGAACGGGTAGAAGGTTTCGGTACGTTGCTCTACCCACCGGACGAGAACCAGATCCTCCTGCGCGTGGACGAGAGGAAGAAGTTGCTCCAGTTGGTGGAGACGTTGTCTTCGCCCCGCGACGGGGGGGAGAAGCCCTTCTTCCTGGTGACGGTCGTGGCCAACGACGAGCGGGAGTTGGAGGACCACTGCTTCAAGATTTACTACGTCTTCTCCCACGCGCGGGAGGATGTGTTCCTCATCGTGGAATACCTCCTGTCGGGGGAGGAGTATCCCTCCATCGCCCCTCATTTCCCCGCGGTGGAGCGCTTCCAGGCGGAGATGGCCGATCTCATGGGCTTGTATCCCGAGGGGAGGAGAGGGCGCGGTTGGGGGGAATGGCTGCACACTCCCCCGTACCCCCCGGGGTTCCACCCCCTGCGACGGGATGTTTCCCTGACCGAGTTGCGGCGAAGGATGGCCGAGGTCGGGGACCGCACCCCGGGCCCCGGACGGGATGTGGTGTGGGAACCCGCGGAGGGGCATCACATTCTGCCCGTGGGTCCCATCCACGCGGGCCTCATCGAGCCCGGCCGGTTTCTCTTCGAGATCGGGGGGGAGGTCATAGAGAAGGTGCGCTTTCGCCTGGGGTACACGCACAAGGGGGTGGAACGGCTCTTCCAGTCCGCGTACACGCTCGTGGACGGGTGGCGCCTCGCGGAGCAGGTGACGGGGGATTCCTCTTTTGCCCACAGTCTGGCCTACACCCACGCGGTGGAGACGTTGTTCCACGTGACCGTGCCCGAGCCCGCTGTGTGGATGCGGGGGATCCTCCTGGAGCTGGAACGGGTGTACAACCACGTCACGGACATGGCCGCGCTGGCCCACGATGTGGCCCTGGACGCTTACGCCAACGAGTTGGCCCTGCAGCGGGAGCGGTTGCTCCGCCTCAACGAGGCGCTGACGGGCAATCGGTTCCTGCGCGGGGTGAACCGGGTGGGTGGGGTGCGCCTGCCTCGGCCCCCGGACGCGGACGGTCTTCGCTCGGCCCTGAGAGAGGTGCGGGCCGCGGTGGAGCCGGTGATCCGCACCCTCTCCCGTCTGGAGGGATTTCGGGACAGGAGTGTGAACACCGGGGTACTCACGCGTGAGGACGCGTTGGCCCTGGACGTGACGGGGCTGGTGGCCCGGGCGTCGGGGGTGGAGCGGGATTATCGCCTGAATCACCCCTGGGGAATTTACGAGGATCCCGAACTGCGGCAGATGATCCGCATGAGCGACGAGAACGTGCGGGCGGCCCGTTTGCCCCAGGAGCTCCACCGGGGGGATGTGCACGCGCGCTTCCTCGTCCGCGCCTGGGAGTTCCTCACGTCCACCCGCATCGTCGACATGTTGCTCGAGCGCTGGCGTCGAGAGGGCGTTTCCGGCGCCGCCTGGCTGGCGGACGTCCCTCCCCCCGATTCCGCCGCGGATTACGCGTTCGCCCTGGGATACGCGGAGGGCTGGCGGGGGGACATCGTCTACTGGGTCATGCAGGATAAGCTGGGGAGCATTTACCGGTGCAAGGTGCGGGATCCCTCCATGCTCAACTGGCCGGCGCTGGTCAGGGCCCTGGAGCCCCACGAACATCAGGGGCGCCGGTTGACGACCATCCTGCCCGATTTCCCCCTCATCAACAAGAGCTTCAACCTGTCTTACACGGGCCATGACCTGTAGGAGGGGATGATGAGTGTGCCCGAAGTGAAGGTGCTCGTGTTGCGCTTCTTTCTTCAGGGGCTGTTGGGACGGAATTTGTACACGGAGACGCGGCGGGGCCGTCCCACATCCCTCTTCATCCGTCACGTGGATGGGGGATCCAACGTCTTCGTGGAGCAGGAGCTCCTCTCCCTGACCACGCCGACGTACGACCTGGAACAGTACGGCATCCGTTTCGTGGCCTCTCCCCGCCACGCGGACGTGCTCCTCCTCACCGGCCCTCTCACGTGGAACATGCAGGGACCGGCATTGGAGGCGTTCCGTGCCATGCCACATCCCCGGTGCATTGTCACGGTGGGGGATTGTGCGGATTACCGCGCGGCGGCATTGCCCTCCACCTGTCCCTTTGCCGCGTCCTACGCGGTGGCTCCCCTGCCCGAGGAGATGCGTCGGGCCATCGCCCACCACGTTCCCGGCTTCTCCCCGTCCCCCCTGGAGATCCTCCGCGCGCTCCAAGAACTGCGCACGATTTGCTCAGCCACCCACGGTATGGTATAGTCGGCGATCGTGGAATCAAAGGTTGGAAACGAAGGGGGCCAGTTATGTCCGACGTGTTATTGCGAGCAGTGGAACAATCTTCGCTTCGTGACGACCTGCCGGAAGTCCAGGTGGGCGATATCGTTCGTGTATATTTCCGCATCGTGGAAGGGAACCGGGAGCGCGTGCAGCCGTTCCAGGGGACGGTGATTCGGGTGTCCGGGGGTGGCGTCAACAGGTCCATGACGGTGCGTCGCATCGCCTCCCACGGCATCGGGGTGGAACGCACCTTCCCCTTGCACTCGCCGCGCCTGGAGAAGATCGAAATCCTCCGGCATTCGAAGGTCCGCCGCGCGAAGCTCTACTACTTGCGCGAGCGCCGCGGCAAGAAGGCACGCCTCAAGCAACGGTACGAGACGAAGAAGTCCTCTTAAGTCCCTCGAACCGTGACGACCCAATCCTACCCCGATTTGACAGCCGAGCGTCGCCTCTGGGCGCTCGGCTATTCTCGTATCGCCGGCATCGATGAGGCCGGACGTGGCCCCTGGGCCGGGCCCGTGGTGGCCGCGGCGGTCATCCTGCCCCCGCGCGAGGACGTCCTTCAGGCTCTGGCCGGCGTCACCGACTCCAAACGCCTGAGCCCGGCGCAGCGGGAGGCGTTGTTCCACCGCATTCACCGGGTCGCCCTGGGCGTGGGAGTGGGGGAGGCCAGCGCCCGCGAGATCGACGCGATGGGCATCGTGCCCGCCACCCAATTGGCCATGCATCGGGCCATCGTGGCCCTCCCCGAGCCCCCCGATTATCTGCTCATCGACTACGTCTCCCTCCCCGACGTGACGCTCCCCCAGGAGGCCATTGTCAAGGGGGATGCCCGTGTCCTCTCCATTGCGGCCGCGTCCATCATCGCCAAAGTCACCCGGGACCGGATCATGGTGGAGATGGACGCCAGGTACCCGGGCTACGGTTTTGCCCGTCACAAGGGGTACGGCACCCGGGCCCACCGGGAGGCGTTGCGCCGCCTGGGACCTTCCCCCATTCATCGCACATCGTGGAATGTGAACACACGGCAGGATGTGGGGCAGCTGGGGGAAGAGGTTGCCGCGCGGGCGCTCCAGGAGCAGGGGTATGTTCTCCTGGGGCGCAACGTGCGCATCCGTGGTCTGGGGGAGATCGACATTCTGGCCCGGGAGGGGGATACCCTGGTGGTCGTGGAAGTGCGCACCCGTAAAGGGGGCCGCGCGCACGCTCCGGAGGACTCGGTGGGCCCGCGGAAGCAGGCCAAATTGGCCGCGCTGGCCCAGGCCATTGCCCTGGAACAGGAATGGGAAGGCCCCTTGCGGGTGGACCTGGTGGCCGTGGAACTCACCCGCGACGGCCGCCTGCGCCGCCTGCACGTGCTGAAGGATATTGTGCAGTAACGAGTAACGGAGTAACGAGTAACTGCCTGGCGTGAAGCCAAGGTTGACTCCACCAAGCCAACTTGTCTTCAAGTTACGCATTACGCATCACGCATCACGTCATCACGCATTTCAAGCCAGGACGCGCTAACCGCGCCGACTCCCCCCTAGCGCCTGACGCATGACGAGTGACGGGTGACGGATGACGACCGACGACCGACCAACGACGAACGAAAGGTTAGCCCAGCAACGCCGGGCGCTAAACCGCCCGGCTCATCCTAGCGA
>WGAA01000351.1 GCA_015489285.1 Anaerolineae bacterium
AGCATGGGGTGGGGCCAGCCGAATTGGGTGGATGTATCCCCGTAATACTGGAAAACGAGGAAGGTCCGCTGGAGTTGTTCCAGGAGGACTTCCCGGAAGGTGGTTGCCTGGTATTTTTGCAGGAGGTGGTGATATACGCCCGGGTCGGTCAGGAGGACGAAGCGCGCTCGGGACGCGTATTCGCCGTAATGCCGGAGGATGACCAGGAGCATGGGGCCCAGACCGATGAGGAATCCCAGGAGGAGGACCACGACCCCTTCCCGGTTCTCCCGCATCGATTCCCTGTGGAAGATGAAGAGGTAGGGGAGGAAGAGGAGGGTGACGAGGAGGAAGAGACGGCCGGAGAAGTACATGTTCATGGCGACGGCCAGCGCGATGCCGCTCAGTCCCCAGGCCCAGGGGGCCCGCCGATGATAGCCCCGCAGGAGGAAGTACAGCCCCCAGATCCCCCAGGGCAGGGGATCGATGTAGGAGGGGATGCGGCTGAAATGGATGTGGACGATGTCCACGGTCAGGGCGGCCAGGGCCAGGAATCCCACCCGCCCGATCCAGCCCTCTTTGCCCAGCGCGTAGACCCCCAGGAGGGAGATCATGCCCCCGAGGACCGCGCTCATGCGCAGCCCCAGGAGGGAGTCCCCGAAGAGGTGCAGGGTGAGGGCTTCGTGCGCGAAGCCCCACGCGGGAATGGTGGCCCATCCGAGGGAGAACCATCCCGGCCCCTCCCCCCGGAGGAGGGCTCGCGCTTGCAGCCCCACCGAGGCCATGTCCCCATGATGCTGGAGGGGAAGGTCGGTGAGCCGGTAGACCCGGAGCTCCCACCCCACGACGAGGAGCGCGAGCACGCCGATGGTCTCCCACGTCAGGCGGGGACGGCCGCGGGGGGTTGGGATGTAGGCGAGGCAGAAGAGGATCAGGCCGGTTATCCAGGTGCCCCACACGAGGGGATGACTTCCCCGCAGCGCGAAGAGGAGCATGGTCATCCCGTAAGCGAGGATGGCCGCGAGGAGCAGGAGGAAGCGCGTGCTCGACTGCCCCCAGAGGACGTTCACCGATTCGGGCAGGGCCCGCCGGATGCGGACACGGATGCGGGCCCGTGGGTGTTCCACCCGGACGGTGGTGTGAGGCCACTCCTCTTCTCCCTGGAGCCACCAGGGGGTACCCAGGGGAAGGGCTTGCCAGATGAGGAAGATGCTCAACAGGTCCAGGGCGATGGCCAGGCTAAAGAAGGTATCCCGCAGGGGGTCGACCGGTCCGGCCGTGGCGAAGAACGCGGTGGCGATGCCCGCGGCCCCCAGGGCCAGGACGGTCAACAGGCGTTGTTTTTTCCTGCCCTTCGGTGGCGTCGAACCTACCATAAGTCCGTGAGTATGGGCAACGATTCCGCCCGGCGTAAGAGGTGGAGTCGTTGTTCGGGTGAGAGGTCGACCAGGGGAGGTCGCACGAATGTCAGCGGCATGTGGGTGATCCGGGCCAGCAGGACTTTGATGGAGGCTTGCAAGGGGGCGAATTCCTGCAGGAGGTCCCGCAGCGCGTTGAGTTCTTCCTGGAGGGAGGTGTAATCCTCCCCGGTCTGGGCCGCGCGGCGTATGCGTTGGATGGCCCGGGGAACGATGTTTGCCGCTGCGGTGATGGTGCCCGCCACGCCCAGTTCATAAGCTATGCCGACGAGACGGTCGCTTCCCACGAAGACGCGCAGGTTCGGGTATCGGTGCTTGAATTGGAGGAAGCTGTTGACGTGCCCCGAGGAATCCTTGAGTCCGAGGACACATTCGGGATGGGTCTCGAGGAGGCCGTCCAGCAGGTTCAAGGTGATGGGGACGCCGCTGATCTGGGGAATGTGGTAGAGCATGATCTTTTGTCCCGGCTCCAGCGCTTTGTCGCAGAGGGTGCGAAAGTAGGCGAGGAGTCCGGTGTCGCTGACGTTTCGCCAGTAGTAAGGGGGGAGGACGAGGACGCTGTCCGCTCCGGAGGCGAACGCGTGGCGTATCAGGTCCACCGTTTCCGTGAGAGAAGGGGTTCCAACACCGGGGATGACTTTCAGTTTGCCCCGCCGGGCCAATACGGTGTCCAGTACGGCCTTTCGTTCGTTGACGGAAAGGGATGGGCCTTCGCCCGTGGTGCCCATGGGCACGACCCCGTCCAGCCCTTGGGATTCCAGGTATTGGAGGTGGTAGGGAATCCAGGCGAAATCGATGGTCACCCCGTCCTGCCGGAAGGGGGTCACCATCGGCGCGAACACTCCCGCGAGATCACACATCATCCGGCCGTCCTTTGGAGCTGTCTTCCATTGGACCCTATTGTACACTCAAGCGATCGGGGAACAAAAATACGGGGGATGGCATACGTCAGGCGTCATGCGTCATGCGTCATGCGTCAGGTGCCGGTGAGAATGTCGGCGCTGTAGACGTATCTTGGCTTGAAATACGTGATACGTGATACGTGATGCGTGATGCGTAACTTGAAGACAAGCTCGGCTCTGTGGCGAGAACCTTGCTGCCACGCCAACCAATTACTCGTTACTCCGTTACTCGTTATTCATCCCCCCTCCCATTTGTCTGACAACTTCCTTGACGTTCGGTCGGGAGACGTGTTAGAATGCAGGCGCACAGGATGTTCCCCCGTGTAAGTGGGTTATCCCAGGACGTGGAAGTCCAACAGTGGAGGAGATCATGAG
>WGAA01000352.1 GCA_015489285.1 Anaerolineae bacterium
GCGTCATTCGTCAGGCGTCAGGCGCCGGTGGGGGAGTCGGCGCGGCTGGCGCACCTTGACGTGATGACGTGATGCGTAATGCGTGACGTCATTCGTCATCCGTCATGCGTCAGGGTTGGCGCGTTGTATAGGTTGGCGCTGTTGGGAATACCTCGGATTTAGATATGTTATGCGTAATTCGTAATGCGTAATGCGTAACGTTGATATGTTGGTCGGGTGGGTTTTGTCAAGAAGCTCTGTCTTTGAGCCGTTTAATCGTTAATCGTCAATCGTTAATCGTTCTCGCCCGATATGCCTTTTTGTTACGCCACTCCCCTCCTCGCGCCGGTCGATTACTCGTTACTCGTCACTCGTTACTCACAAAACTTCACCCAGGCGTCCAGTTCTCGGTGTTTGAGGATGGTGCTGAATTGTAGGCGTTTCGATTCCCGACAGGCGCGCTCCCAATCCACGTCGGTGTCCGTGTATTCGGCATTGAAGACGGCTTTGTTCGCCCGGATGAAGGGAACGAAGTCCCGGGCGAAGTGGTAGTAGAAGGCTTCCTCGGTGATGGCGAAGTCGAAATCGTCGACCAGGTCCTTCACCATGTCCGGGCCGTTCTTGAGGCCGATGGCGAGCCCGCGCTTGTGGGCTTCCTCGGCCAGCCAGCGCGCGTAGCGGATGTTGTCCTCGTAGGAGATGGGGAAGCCCGTGTCCTCCTCGTACACCGCGATGTTGTCCGGCTCCACCGCGTCGAACCCCTTGGCCGCGCACTTGTCCAGGCGGGCGCGCATGATGGGCGCGAGGAGGTCGATGCGGCGAATGTCCAACCAGCGCTCGCCCGTCCACCCTTCGTACTTCTTGCCGATGACCTCCCTGGGAAAGGCGTCCTTGTCCGGTCGCCAGTTCTCGTAGGAGCCCACACTGATGTAGCAGATGACACGCGTTCCCCGGCTGTGGAAGTAATCCACCACCGACTTCCCCACGTGCAGGTCGATGTCGATGACATCGGTCTGAAGGTCCAGGTCCAACTTGCCCGTCAACTGCCACTGCCAGGTGAGCCCGGGCTTTGGGTGCCACCAGGCGGCGGGCATGGGGGTCGGCGTGGGCCGCGCGGGCGGCGTAGGTGTGGGAGGCGTTTTCCCCCCACACGCGGTGAGGAGTAAGGTGGTCAGGGTCAAAAGAATGATGTGTTTGTGTCTCATGCGTCACTCGTCATGCGTCAGGATTGGTGCGTTGTGCATGTTGGCGCGGTTGGAATATCTTGGCTTTGGATACGTGATGCGTGATGCGTAATTCGTAATGCGTAATGCGTAACTTGGGGCGAATTCTGCCAGGACAATCTATTTTCCGCGCCATCCGGTTACTCGTTACTGTTTACTCGTTACTCGTTTTAATCGTCAATCGTTTATCGTTAATCGTTTTCTACCTTGTCAACTTCCTCCCTGGGCCGGTCTTTTACTCGTCACTCGTTATTTCCTACCTCCACCGTCCCGATCACGTTCCAGCCTTTTTCTTCGTTCCACACGCCTTCATTGGCAAACCGGATGCTGTATCGCGGGTCGGAACGGAGGCTTTCGTACCCGTCGGGAAGCCATAGGGCCAGGGTGTATGTGCCCTCTGGCAGGGTTTCGGGCAGGGTGATGCGAAGGGAAACGGTGTGGTCGCCGGGCAGCCAGCGCCGCGGGTCCACGTTCTCCACCGGGAAGGTCTGGGTCGTGGGCCCGTCGAGGACGAGGAACAGGGGCCGCGGGTTGATGGGCGCGGCGAAGCCCTCGTTCGTCAGGTGCACGACCAGGTCCAACGGGGCCCCGGGGCGCAAACGCGCGGGGAAGGTGACCTCCCGTAAGACCAGGCGATAGCCCAGGCGCCGCTTGATTTCCTCGAAGCATCCCTGCCGCTGCCAGTAGCGAATGACCCGGGGATGGTAGGACAGGTTGAGTTCGGAGAAGTGCAGTCGCTCCATCTCGGCGATGGCTATATCGCACTGCTGAAGTTCGGGATAAGGACGGCAGGTCTCGCCCCCCACGGGGGTAAAGCGGGTCATCTGCGCCAGGTAGGCCTCGTCCTCCTCCCGAGTATTGCGCCCCGAACGGCTGTAGGTCCCCACATCGTCCGGGGAGGAGAGAAAGCAATCGTTGTGGAAACCGACCCGCGCCTTGGGCGTGCCGCTGAAGGCCTCCTCCGGACCCAGGGGCTCGGGGAAGAGGCGGATGATGTCCCAGGGGTAACGCAGTTGCACCATGCGATCCCGGGGCAACGCGTCGAGGAGCGCGTAGAGCACGGCCTTCTTCGCCTCCATATCCCGGTCCAGCCCGTGGGTCGAGGTGTGCCATTCACCCCAGGCGCCGATGAACCCGGCCTGCAACCAGACGATGACGTCCGCGTTCTCTCGCAAGACCGGTTTCAGTTGTTCGATATGGCGGAGGATCTGGTCAAGGCTGGCGTCGGGTTGGGATTTGGGGTAAGGACCGTTGTTGTAGGCAAAGCGGAGAACCACCTTTATGCCCCCCTCGCGCAGCCCTTTGAAGGCCTCGCGCAGTCGGTCCAGAAACTCCGGTGGGAGGTCCCGCTCCCGGTAGTCGTCCAGGCGCGAATAGGCGAAGACCAGGGACGTGCCCAGTTGACGATAGGTGCCGAACCCTCTTTCCGGTGTGAGGTTATCCATGTAATAGCGGAACCCACGTTCCGGGTTGACCACGTCCCCCTCGATGGGAACGAAGGTGGCCCTTTGAAGGACGGGCGTTGCCATCGCGCGCGTGGGGGAGGGCGTGGGAGTCGTGCCCCCGCACGCGGCGAGGAACAGGGTTGGGAGCAAGATTATCAGTGCGAAAAGGATAATGCGTTTGTGCGTCATGCGGCACCCGTCATACGTCA
>WGAA01000353.1 GCA_015489285.1 Anaerolineae bacterium
GGTCGGGAGGCAGCAGCGGGCCCGCGTTCAGGAGGTAAGGGAGGTGCCCCCGCGGCGGGACAACGGCCCGAGCGGCGAGGATGGGCCCTGCGACCATCGTGAGGATGAGGAGGACAAGTCCTGTATAGCCTATCCGTGTGAACCGTGTGCTCATCGCCTTCATTAGAGATTCAAAATCCCGCAGATGTCGGAGCTCTGGTGCCCGAGGTTTGACCGAATTATTACCCTCATGTTATATTTACGGCCGCATGTATGCCAAATTCCCGCGCGCTTTTCCGGCGCGCGTTCATCTCATCGGCGAGGAGACCGCTGTGAGACACTCGACCTTTTCCCCCCGACCGAAGGGGGGCATCCGCTGGACTCCGGTACCCGCGGAGGCCGTACGGGTCCCGCCCGTATGGTGGACGGTCGAGCGGGGGTTGTACGTGCTCCTTTTCCTGGGGGCCCTGTTGCTGCGTTTCTCCCGGTTGGGCACTCGGCCCCTCGGGCCGGCGGAGGCGCATCAGGCCTGGTTGGCATGGGTCAACACGCAGCCGGGGCTCCACCACGCGGTGGTTCACGTGTCCCCCCTGGCCTACACCCTCCAGTGGCTCACCTTCCTCCTGACAGGGGGATCGGACGCGCTGGCGCGTGGCTGGTCGGCCCTGGCCGGTGCCTTACTGGTTCTCCTCCCCTACGGGCTGCGGGAGGTGATAGGGCGACGACGGGCCCTCTTCCTTTCCGGCCTGCTGGCCTTCTCCCCCCAACTGGTGTACTGGAGTCGGCACGGGAGTGGCACCGCGTTGGGGCTCTTCTTCACCCTACTTTTGCTGGTGCTCCTGGTGCGGTGGTTGGCCCGTGGGGGCTACCTGGAAGCGCGCGAGGATCCCCCGCCGCCGGCCGTGCTTCCCCACCTGCGCCGGGATCTGGTGTGGATTGGGGTGGCCCTCGCCTGCGCGCTGATGAGCACGGACGGGGTGTACGCCGCGCTGCTGGGGCTGGCCGTGGGGCTGTGGCCCTGGCGTCGGGCCATCGCGCGGGCCTGGCGACACGTGGGGGGACAGGGACATCACCGGGCGGCCCTCCTCTTCCTGCTCACCCTTTTTGGCGTGGGCACCGTCTTCCTCACCGACATCCCCGCGTTGGGCAATGTGGCCGACCTGGTGGGACAGTGGGTGGCTTCCCTCTGGCGCGGCCGAGGATATCCGTGGTACTGGGTGCCCTTCCGTCTCCTCGCGGATGAACCCCTGTTGACGGTGCTGGCCCTGTGGGGGGCGTGGAGGAGCGTGCGGCAAAAGGACGTGTGGGGACGGGTCTGGTGGGGTTGGGCCCTTGTCCTCCTCCTGCTGGGGTTGCGCGCGGGCCGCACATCCGTGGACGTGGCCTTCCTCCTCCTCCCAATGGCCTTCCTCGCCGCGGGCGCGCTGGAACACGTGGTCCACCTTTTGACCAAGCCCTCGCCCACGTGGCGGGAGGAGTGGGTGCTGGCGGCCGCGACGTTCGTCATCGAGGCCTTCTGGTTCATGATGTTCGCGGGATACGTGGAGACGCTGGAGTCCCGCTACCTGCCCGCGATGATCGTCGTCCCCCTTCTCCTCCTGGGATTGGCCTTGATGTACGGGTGGTGGCTCCGGTGGGAGGCGACGCTCCGGGTCGCGTCCATCTCCCTGCTCATTACGGGCCTGATATGGACGGGAATGGCCTTGTGGGTGCAGAACCTGCACCTGTCCCCCGATGCCGCGCTGGACGCCCTCCCCGGCATCGAACGCACGACGACCCACCCCAACCTCCGTCTCATGATGCGCACGCTGGAACGCATCTCCGCGGAGCGCATGACCGACCTCCACGAGATGCCGCTGGACGTGATATACCCCCCCGACGGGGATGTGCTGCGGTGGTACATGCGGGTGTTCAAGAACGCGCAGGAGATCTACGGGCCCAAAGGGGCCCGCGCGGATGTGGTCATTGCCCCCCGTCAGGTGGGGGAAATCCCCGGTTACACGGGCATGGATTGGATTATTACGACAACGCAACTTCCCACCCAATTGGGTGGACGCATCTATCATTGGTGGCTTTACCGGGAGGCCCCCCTGAGCGAGGAGCGTCAGGAGGTGATCCTCTGGTATCGCGCCGGCACATCGAAGTGAAGGGGAAGGAACGATGCCGAAACAGGGAACTCGTGAAGAGCGTACGGGAGATGTGCTCGACCGCTGGCTCTCCTGGAACGCGGAACGCATAGCGTATGTGATCATCGGCGTGTTGGCCCTGCTCAGCCGTCTGTGGATGCTGGGCGCCCGGACGATGAGTCACGACGAGAGCCTTCACGTCGTCTATTCCTGGAACCTCTTCATGGGGAAAGGGTTTGAACACGCGCCCATGATGCACGGCCCCTTCCTGTTCCACCTGAACGCGCTGATCTACTTCCTCTTCGGCGACACCGATGCCACTTCCCGCCTGGGGCCGGCCTTGTTCGGTGTGGCCCTCGTCCTTTTCCCCGTGCTGTTGCGCCCCTGGATTGGACGCCTGGCCGCGTTGAGCGCGTCCGTGCTCATTCTTCTCTCCCCGGCCCTGCTCTACCATTCCCGCTACATCCGGCACGACATATACGCGGCCTTCGGCGCGGTCCTCCTCTTCTACCTCAGCTTCCGCTACCTTCACGACCGGCGGGACCGCTGGTTCTACGGCGTGAGCGCGGCCCTGGCCTTCCTCTTGATCACCAAAGAGGTGGCCTTCATGTACGGCGCCATCCTGGGGAGCTTCCTCCTCCTCATCTGGCTCGGGGACGCGGTCCAGAGGAAGTCGGCTTCGTGGGACCACCCGGCCCTGGATCTGGCCTTCCTCCTGGGCACGCTCGTCTTGCCCTTTGCCACCGCCTTCCCCGTCAAGTTCCTTCTCCACGCGGACCCCGCGGACTACTCCAGCGCGGGGATCATGCGCTCCGGCATCGTCTTTGCCCTCCTCCTGGGCATCTCCGTTGCCGTGGGCTACTGGTGGTTGCGGAATCGCTGGTTCACCGCGGCCGGCATCTTCTACGCCATCACCATCGTCTTCTTCACCACCTTTTTCACCAATTACAAGGGGCTGGGCACGGGCTTTGTCGGCTCCCTGGGGTACTGGCTGAACCAGCAAGGGGTGAAGCGGGGCCAACAGCCCTGGTATTACTACCTCCTCCTCGTGCCCGAATACGAGTTCTTGCCCCTGTGGTTGACCATCGGCGGCGTCATCGCCTGGCTCCGAGGCCGCCCCAAACCGGAGGAGGAGGGGCCGGACCCGGAGTACGGGCGGGATGAGCGGTATTTGTTCATCACCTTCCTTGTGTGGTGGATAGCCCTGACGTGGCTGTTGTACACCTGGGCCGGGGAAAAGATGCCCTGGCTGGTCGTGCACTTCGCCCTTCCCATGGCCCTGTTGGGGGGATGGTTTGTGGGACGGCTTATGGCCTTGCTGGATTGGGCCCGCATTCGGGCGTACGATGGATTGTGGATCTTCCCTGCCTTCCCCCTGGCCCTCTACCTCCTGGTTCGGGTGTTGAAGACGCACCCCTTCGCGAGCAAACGTCTGGCGGACTTGCAGGCGACGGTGGGGTGGCTTGTGGCCCTGGCCCTCCTCCTCTTCCTCCTCTGGTGGTTGTACACCCGCTGGCAGCGGCTGGGGAGCAGCACTTTCACCCGGACGGTGTTCCTCTCCCTGACGGCCTTCCTCCTTGTGTGGACGGTGCGGGTGACCTGGTATTTCAACTACGTGAACTACGATTATCCCATCGAGCAGATGGTGTACGCTCACGGTTCCCCGGACGTGAAGCTCGTCATGGGGCAGATCGAGGACATTTCCCGGCGCATGTACGGCGACTTGAGCATCGTCGTCCCGTACGATGACGACGCCACGTGGCCTTTGGAGTGGTACTTGCGGAACTATCCGAACAAGCGCTATTACGCGGCAACGCCCTCCAGGGAGACGTTCAAGGACGCGCCGGTGGCCATCGCGGGTTCGAAAAACGTGGACAAGGTGGAGAATTTGTTGAAGATCGCCTGGCGCGACAAGGGCGGGTACGAGAAGTACAGGTACCGGCTGATCTGGTGGCCCCTGGAATCCTACAAGGGCGGGCTGATGGTGAAGATACGGGAGCTGCTACACGATCCCGAAGCCCGAAAGCGGTTGTTGAACGCGGTCCTCTGGCGCAAGTACGAATACCCCACCTATGATTGGCCCTTCCGCCACGATTTCTACTTCTTCGTGCGTCGGGATGTGGTGCAAAAGATGTGGGATTGGGGGGTCCCCCTGGGTACGGGTGCGGTGGAGAAGGCGGCAAGCGCCCCGGAGGCGACCGCGTACGAGAAGGCTTTCCGCGTGTTGACGGCCGCACGCCAGATCGGCGCGGGGCCGGGGAGCGGACCGCACCAGTTGAACTTCCCCCGCAACGTGGCCATCGCCCCGGACGGCAGCGTCTACGTGGCCGACTCGGGGAATCACCGCATCGTGAAGTTCGACGCCCAGGGGAACTATGTCCTGTCCTGGGGGAAGAAGGGGCAGGGCCCCGGTGAGTTCAACGAGCCCTGGGGTGTGGCCGTGGACGCAAACGGCTTTGTCTACGTGGCCGACACGTGGAACCACCGGGTCCAGAAGTTCGACGGGGAAGGGCATTTTGTGACCCAGTGGGGGTATGCGGCCATGACCGGGGGACAGCTCACGGAGCCGGGGGCCTTTTTCGGGCCGCGCGCCATCGCCATCGGCAAGGACGGCAACGTGTACGTGACGGACACGGGGAATAAGCGCGTCCAGGTATTCACCCCCGAGGGGAAGTTCCTGGCCCAGCACGGGGGGGCCGGTGTCGGCCCCGGCCAATTCGACGAGCCGGTGGGCATCGCGGTGGGTCCCGACGGGTACTTCTACGTGGCCGACACGTGGAACCAGCGGGTGCAGGTGTTCAACCCCGATTTCGCCTACGCCCGCGAGTGGCCCGTGGACGGCTGGTACTCCCAGTCGGTGGTGAACAAACCCTACATTGCGGTGGACGCGCGGAATCGGGTGTACGTGACCGATCCGGAGAATTACCGGGTGATCGTGTTCGATAGGGAGGGGAAGGTGTTGCTCGTCTTCGGCCAGTACGGCACGGACATGAGCTCTTTCGGCCTGCCTAACGGCATCGCGGTGGACAAGGACGGCAACATCTACGTCGCGGACGCGGATAACCACCGCATCCTCGTCTTCCC
>WGAA01000354.1 GCA_015489285.1 Anaerolineae bacterium
GGTGAGGGCCACGGCGATCCCCCCCCACAGGGCCGAGAGGAGGTTCATCTTCCAGGCCCACGTCCCCCAGGGAAGATGGCTCCAGGCCCAGCCCATGAGCATGTACAGGGGGAATCCGTTGGGATGGGGCAGGCCCAGGATGGGCGGCTGGTACTGGAATTCCGCGAAATCGGAGACGAAGACGTCGGGCGCCAGGGTGCGCAGGTAGAGGAGGAAGGCGAGCAGCCCGACGTATCCATCCGGCGCGCGGAGCAGGGAGCGAACGCGGTGCATGATCCCCCCCTTACCGTTCCGGGAAGAGCCAGCGGTCTTCCCTGTCGCCCTGGGCCATCCATCCGGCAACCCCGTCCTTGTCCTGCACGCGCCACCAGATGAAGCCGTCCCGGACGACGGGGCCGTCGAGGACGGTGAGCCGCGTCCCCGGCGCGTACCGGCCCAGGATGCGGGCGTGTTTCCCCGGGGCAACCCGCATGGCCAACCAGTTTGCCCCGCGCGTGTTGACCACGACCGTGCTGCCGACGGTGATGCGGCTTCCCGTGGGCGTGGGGGTCGCCTTGGGCAAGGGCACCAGCCAGATCTCTCGCCCATCCCCCTCGGCTATCCACCCGACGAGGCCGTAGCGGTCATCCACCTTCCACCACCGGTACCCGTCCTTTTCCACCGGTCCCTCCCACACGTTGACGATGGAGCCTCCGGCAATGCGCCCCACCCGGCGCGCGTGGGCGCTCGGTTCCGCCCGGACGTTGACCATGCGGCCGGGGATGATCCACCCCAGGCTGTTCGGCTCCAGGTGAGGAGGCGGAGTGGGCGTAGGTGTAGGTGGCAGGGGTGTGGGCGTGAAGGTCGGCGTGGGCGGCGGGGGGATGGGGGTGGGGGTGAAGGTCGGGGTCACGGTGAAGGTGGGGGTCGTGGTGGGGGGCGGCGTGGGCCGCGGCGCGAAGGACCCACAGGCCAACGAGGGCAGCACGGCCGCCAGCACGAGCAGGAAGAACCACCACCCGGGAGCCACACGACGTCCGTTCATCACGCCCCCGCTCCCAAGAGCTGTTTCAGCATCTGGGCCGTGCGCACCGCCTTCCCCCGGTAATGGTTGTTGGCGAACAGGTAAACCACGTCGGCCTGCTCTTGCATCTCCCGGATCTTGGGCACCCATTCCCGGAGCTCCTCTTCACTGTAATCGTAATCGTAACGCTGCCACGCCTCCTCGTGTTCCCACCACTTCTCGTAATTCCGACCGTGAAAGCGCACGTACCCGATGCTCGAAGTGACGACCGCGATGGGAGGAATCAGGTTGCGAAACCGGGGCTGGTCCACGGAACAAAATCCCATGTTCAGCGTGCGCAGCAGGTCGAAGACCTCATCCCGAACCCACTCCCGGTTGCGGAACTCCACGACCAGGGGGAGATCCGTCCAGTGGTCTCGGATGACCTTCAGGTAGGCCCTGTTCTCCGGCGTGTTGTGGAAGCTGTAGGGGAACTGGACGAGGACACAGCCGAACTTGTCCTCCATTTGCAGGGGGTGCAGGGCCCGGCGAAATGCCTGCCAATCCTCCTCCGTCGCGTTGCGGTCATGGGTGAAGATGCGGGTGGCCTTGAGGGTAAAATGGAAGCCCGGAGGGACCTTCTGGGCCAACTGGTCCAGCGTGCGCGCGGTGGGCATCCGGTAGAAGGTGAAATTGAGCTCGCACGCGTTCAACCCCAGCTCCTCCGCGTAGTAGCTCAACCACTCCGACTTGGGCAAATCGGGCGGGTACACGGGCCCGACCCAATCCTCATAACTGAACCCCGACGTGCCGATGTACAAGGTGCTCATAGCTCCCCCTTTACCGTCTCACACGTTGAAGCGGATGTGGACGATCTCCCCGTCCTGAACCACGTACTCCTTCCCCTCCAGACGGAGGAGCCCCTGTTTTCGCGCCTCGGCAAGGGAGCCCACGCGCAGCAAATCGTCCCAGCGGATGACTTCGGCGCGTATGAAGCCGCGCGCCAGGTCGCTGTGGATGGCTTCTGCCGCCTCCAGCGCGGTACTTCCCTCGGGGATCGTCCACGCCCGTACCTCCTTCTCCCCCACGGTGAAGAAGGAGATGAGTCCCAATAGCTCGTAGGAGGCCCGAATGACCCGACTGAGCCCCAGCTCTTCAATGCCGAACATGGCCATGAACTCCGCGGCTTCCTCCGGGTCCATCTGGGCGAGCTCCATCTCCAGGCGTCCCCGCAGGGCCAACCCCTTGGTCCGAGGCCAGGGCGGGGTGAGCTCCTCGCTGGGATCCTCGCCCTCGTCGTCGATGTTGAAGAGGACAAGCTGGGGCTTCAGGCTGAGGAAGGCGTAGCTGCGCACGAGCTTCTCCTCCTCCGGGGTCAGGTCGACGCTGCGCAGCGGCTTCCCTTCCTGGAGCACGGCCAGCAGGCGCCGGAGCACCTCCTCCTCCTGGGCCATGCGTTCCCGTTCCTGGGGAGTCCCCTTCCCCTTCTGCTTGGCCAGCCGCTCCAACCGTCCCTCAATGATGGCCTGGTCCGACAGCATGAACTCCTCTTCCAGGAGGCGCACATCCCGGGCCGGGTCCACCCGATCCAGGGGGTGAGGGACCGCGGGGTTGTGGAAACAGCGCACGACGTGGAGAAGGGCGTCGTTCGTGGAGATGAGGTTGAGGAGCTGGGGCGAGAAGGTGCCCTTCTCCGCGCGTACCCCCGCGATGTCGTGGTACGTGACCTGGGCGTAGGTCACCTTGCGCGGCTTGAAGAGCTTGGCCAGCATGTCCACGCGCGGGTCGGGCACGTTCACCACCGCGGTGTGGACCTCGACCCGGCCGGAGGCGTAGGCCGTGGTCTCCGCCTGGCCGCGGGTCAACGCGTTGAAAACGGTCGTCTTGCCGCTGTTGGGCAACCCGACAATCCCGATATCCATGCTCACACCTCCCTCAGGGCCAGGGCAGCCGCGCCCAGGATCCCCACATCATCCCCCAACGCTGCCTCCACCACGTCGAAGTCCTCCTGGACCACCGGCCAAGCCCGGGTTCTGATGACCTCCCACATGGCCGACATCAGCAGGTCCTTGGCCTTCATCACACTGCCCCCTAGAATGATACGTTGGGGATTGAAAATGTGCATGAGATTGACGATGCCCACACCGAGATAATGCCCGGCCCGGCGGTAGATCTCCCGGGCCACCGCATCCCCCGCGCGGGCGGCCTCGGCCACCATGCGCGCGTCGACCCGCCACACATCCCCCTCACACAGCTCGGCCAACCGGGTCGGCTCCCCCGAGGCCACCGCGATGCGGCCCTCCCGCGCGATGGCCGTGCCCGAGGCCATGGCCTCCAGGCACCCCACATTGCCGCATTTGCACCGGGGCCCCGCGTCCTCCACAGTCTGGTGGCCGATCTCCGCGCCGTACCCGTGATGCCCCACGAGCAGGTGGCCGTCCACCAGGATCCCGCCGCCAATGCCCGTGCTGACGGTGATGTAGATCATGTCCCGTATCCCCCGGCCCGCGCCGAAGTGATGCTCGGCCAGAGCGGCCAGGTTGGCATCGTTCCCCACGACGACGGGAAGGCCCAGCCGCTGTTCCAGCCGCGCCTTGAGGGGGATATCCCGCCAGCCGGGCAAGTTGGGGGCAAAGCGCACGACCCCGGAACGGGGGTCGATGGGGCCGGGAGAGGCAACCCCGATTCCCCGCACCGACGCGGGCTCCCCGGCCATGACCTCCCGGATGAGGTGAACCATGCGGTCGACGACCGCGTCCGGCCCCTCCTCCCCGCGCGTCAACGTCCGGCGCCGTCGCAGCACCCGGCCGGTAGCATCGACCAGACCGGCCCGAATTTGCGTTCCCCCCAGGTCCACCCCCACCACATACGCTTCCATCCCGGCCTCCCTCACGACTCCGGCATTCGGCCGTGAATTGTGTAAATCAGCGGAATGCTCACAAGCGTCACGCCCATCTTGATCAGGTACTGGCCTTCGATCAGGGGCCACACGGGGAACACGCCCCAGAAGGCCAGGGTGATAAAGGTGGCGCTGTCCACGAAGGTGGAGACCGCGTTGCTCGTCAGCACCCGAAGCCAGCGGTAGCCGCCCACATGCGCCCGCCACCAGGCAAAGACCTCCGTGTCGATCAGGGAGGAGACCAGGTAGGCGATGAGACTGGCCGCGACGATGCGCGGGGTGCTCCCCAGGACCGCGGCAAAGGCCTCCTGGCCCTTGTAGAAGGGCGCGGGGGGCAACCAGATGGCCCAGCGGATGTACGCGGCCAGCAGGAGGTTGGCCGTGAACGCGGTGTAGATCACATAGCGGGCCCCCTGCTTGCCGAAACGCTCGTTCACCAGGTCGATCAGGGTGAAGGTGAGCGCGTAGATGAAGACGGCCGCGGGGACCACGATGCCGGCCAGCGCGACGGGCTTGGACGCGGTCACGTTGGCGATGATCTCACATGTCACGTACAGCCCGATGAGCAGGGCATCACTCAAGCGTAACGACGTCATGTCTACGATGTCTCCACCCGAAGTTTCAGTGTGGGAACGACCTTTTTGGCCTCCTCAGGGTCCATATCCGGACGGACCCACATGCGGCAGAAGGCGCAGATTTCCCCGGCCGTCGTGGGTTGTCCGCATATCCGGCAGGGGCGCAGGACGACCTCCCCTTCCGGTTCGTGGAAGGTGATGAGCCCCTTCTTCTTCGCGTTGAGGAATTGAGTGTAGAACTGGAATTTGCTCCCCGGGGATTGACGTTCCAGCCGGTTGAGGAGCTCCTTGTAGTAGATGGTCGTCGCGCCCACGCTGAAGGGACACTCGTCGTACTGGTATTCGATGCCCCGGACGATGGCGTACGCGGCCACTTCCCGCTCGTAAAAACGGCAGAAGGGCTTGACCTTGCGCACCAATCCCGGATGGGTGGCCTCCAGGACGGGAGATTGGCGGGCCAGGTATCCCGTCTGCCAGTGCAAGGTGTTCTGGAAGAGGACCGCGGCTTCGTCGTCCAGGTTGTGCCCTGTGGCCAGCACATCGTACCCCTCGCGCAGGGCGACTTCGTTCATGATGTGCCGTTTGCTCAGGCCACACACAGAACAGGGTTTACCCCGACCGCGACGGGTGCGGCGGGCCAGCTCGGGAATCGTCTCCCCGTAACTTTCCTTCATGTCCACGATGTTCAACCGCAGCCCCGGGCGTTCGGCCATGAAGCCACGGATGGCCTCCAGGGAGAGCTCCGAGTATCGCGTCCCCTCGTCGATGCCCAAACCGATGTACAACCCATCGGCCTTGTACCCGAGCTGCGTCAACACGTCCCACAACGCCAGACTATCCTTCCCCCCGGACACGGCCACCAGGATCCGGTGCTCCGGGCGGAACATGTGGTACTTCTCGATGGTTCGCTGGGTGTAATTGACAAACCACTCCTGGTAATGGGTCTCGCACAGGGCCAGACGGTGCTGGCGCATGAAAATCACCGCGGGCTGTCCACACCTCTTACAACGGGGTACCCGATGATGTCGTCGACCTTCCCCCATCTCACCCTCCTGAAATCACCGCGATGAGCTTGATCTCGTCCTCATCCTCGATGACCGTCTCCTCGTTCAGGAGCTTCTTCCCCTTTACCGCGAGGACGGCTTCCGGGTCCAACCCCAGCTCCTCGATGACCTGCCTGACCGTCTTGCCCCCTTCCACTTCCCATTCCTTGTTGCGGAACTTCACCTTGGCCATCTGCTTCCTCCTCCAAAGGCACGCGATGTCGAAAAGTCGAGAGGATTGTAGCCAAGAAAGGGGGGGCGCTCCAAACAGAGCGTCCTTGAAGGTCTCGAGGACCGCGCAGCCCTTCCCCGCGGCTCAACGGAGGAGTCCCGTGACGATGCCCTCGTAGGCCTCCCGTGTCTGGGCCACCGTGCGACGACGCCACAGGTCATCGTCCGGGTAGAAGAGGGCGAGGAATTCCCGCCGCACCCAACGGGCAACCCGCTCGGATTTGGCGCCGTACCAGTACAGCTGATTTTCCAAGATCAGGGCGCGCATACTCCGGAGCTGGGGCAGCGTGGTGTCTCCCAACGTCCCCACCTCAAGGGCCATCGCGTAGAGGCCGGGATGGCCCAGCTCGCGAGCCCTTTTCGCCAGGTAGGTGTTGAGATCCCCGTGGATGGGGTAAAAATCCGAGGCCGCGACTTTGGTGACGCGAGGGTATTGGGTCCGCTCCCGGAGCTCCTCCGGGGACCGAGGATCCGGGCCGGGGAAGACAAGCGTCAACCTCCCCTTGGCCCCATACCCGGTGTGCATGTCCAGGTACACCACCCGCTCGTACCGATCCATCAACGGGGTGAGGAGCTCAAGGAGCGCCTGTATCTCCGGTTGACGCGTTTTGCCCGTGTAATACATACCCTTGGGGAAGACGGACTGGCCCTGGGGGAAGATGTTGCGCAACCCCGTCATCCCCTCCCGCTGCAAATAGCGCAGGATGCGCGCGTAGAAGAGGAACCGATCTCCCCAGCCCACAGGTCGTTCGGGGTGTAAGACGGGGGCCAGTGTCATGTAATCCGGGTTGAGGTCCCGGTGAAAGGCTTCCTCATCGAGGACGTTCCGGTTCAGGTCCACGTTCTCCGGGTTGGTCCGACGCCGGTGTTTCATGCCCCAGGGGTTGATGACGGGAACCAGGTAGAGGGCCGTGGTCTTCGGGTCCAGCCGGGAGAGGAACTCCCGGATGAAAAGGTCCAACATGGCCGTGCCCGCATATCCCTCCACCCCGTGAAGTCCCGCGGAGAGGACGAGAGCGCGGCGCGCGGCCGAGGGAACGGCTTCGATCCAGTCGAAGGTGAGCCCTTCCTCAGGATACAGGGGTTTACTGCGCCATTGGGCTTCGGGCCATACGGCTTTCACCTGCTGGAACCACGTCCCGGCCCGCTCACGAGCCTCCTCGAAGGTCTCAGGGAAAAAGGGTGAAAAGTCCATGCGATCTCCTCCCGGGCCATCCCTCCCCCTACCGGGGCAGGGTGACCCGAATGATACGACAGCCACCGCTGTCCACGACGTAAAGGGACGAACCGTTGGGGGAGACGGCAACCCCCACCGGCAGGGCGAACATCTCCCGGTCCCCGAACGCCCCAACAGGGGTCCCGTCGGGCATGTAAAGGCGAACCTTCCCCTCAGGGGGCACGCTGACCACAACCCGACCGTCGGGGAGCAACGCCAGGTGCGGCGCGTCGACCGTGTTCCCCGGGGGAATCGTCCACCGTCCCAGGGGGTGCCCCTGGGGATCGAGCCACCACACCAACCCCGCCTGGGCCTCGCTGACGTACAGCATCCCGTCGGGCGTGACGGCCACATCCGTGGGCTGGCCCGGTCCCACCGGCTCCTTGGGGCCGCCGATCTGGCGCAGGAGCGTGCCGTCGGGCGCGATCTGGGTGACGCGCGCGCCCCCCGTGTCGGCCACGTAAAGGGTGCCGTCCCCCGCGGCGTCCAGACCGCGGGGCCGGTACCAGGGGCTGGCAGGACGCACCTCCTCCAGGAAGGTGCCATCCCCGTCGAAGTGGAGGAGGACCTGACGCATCGCGTCCAGCACCCACACCGTCCCATCCCAGGCGACGGCCACGTCGAAGGGCTCCACGAACTCCCCCTGGCCTTCGCCTGCCTTGCCGAAGGCCTTCACGAACGCGCCCTCCGCGGAGAGCACGACCACGCGATGGTTCCCCGTATCCGCAACGTACACGTTGCCGTCCCTCCCCACGGCCACCCCGTGGGGTTGGCGAAACGCGCCTTCGCCCGAGCCGCACCGTCCCACCCGCCACACAGGGGTGACCTCCAGGGGCGCAAGGGGCCCCGTAGTGGGCGATGGGAGCGCGCCGCCCTGCGTTCCTCCCGGCCCCTCAGCCGGCGGCGAGGGGAGGGGAGACGGCGGCATCAGCGTTTCCGGCACCTCCTCCCCCTCCACGGGGAAGAGGTATTCCAGGGGCACCAGCTCCTGGGTCCCGCCGGGCGGCGTCCAGAAGAAACTCATCTCACTGGCCCCGCCCTGCTGGAAGTAGCGTACCTCCACGTCGTGGAACCCCCGGGAGAGGTAGATGGATCCCTCCCGCATCTGCGCGCCGTGGGATCCCCCGTTGTCCACCACCAGCTGTCCGTCCACCCAGACGAAGGAGCCGTCGTCCGAACGGGTGGCAAAGCGGTACTCCCCCTCCCTGGGGATGGCGATCTTGCCCACCCAGCGGATGCTGTACGGCTCCCGCAGGATGTTGTTGGGGATGATGAAGAAATCCCGCTCCACCACCGCCGGAGGGGGGGACCAGCTGGGGTTAGGATAGTAATAGCCGACCAGGCCGTTGGGCCCCACGTCGATAGCGTAGATGTCCGGGACCGCGAGGAGATGGAGGTCGCTCCCTTCGGTCCCCCAGGAGATCCGCAAGCTCCCTCCCGTTTCCGTCGTGTAGAGGATGCGAATGGGGACGAACCCGGCCACCAGCCGTGCCTCCACCCGGAAGGGAGGCCGCTGATCGCGGCAGGACCCGCCGAGACAGCGCGCGTCCAGGAAGAATTGGACGTCCCCCTGGGCCTCCACATGAAATGTGTACTTGCCCGCCGCGGGCACGAGAAGGGCCCCTCGCAGCTCCACGGTAAAGGGAGGGGGCAGCGGCGCGCCGTCGAAGGTCAGGTCCAGCACACGGGCCCGCTCCTCCGCGACCGGTTGCCCTGCGGCTTCCCGTCCGGGGAAGAAGCGCATCTTCAGCCCCCGTACCTTCACCATGTCCTCCGCGGGAACGTGGAAACTGATGAAGAGCAGGACGCCCCCCGGTCCCCGGTGAAATTCCACTTTGCCGTCGGGGTACACCTTTTGGAGGAAGGGGATGACGTTCTGCAGCGGGGGGTCAAGGATGTAAACCACGTCGTGGTCCACGTATTCCCGCAAGGGCACATGTTGCGAGAGGTTGAGGGGGACGACATCGCGGCCGCCGATGAACTTGACCGCGGAGTGGTGATGGTAGGCCCGGGTGACCAGGATCAGGGTATCCGGCGGCAGGGTGCGGATGTATTCCCCCACGGCCGACTCGTGGGGGCTGTACGCGAGTTGCACCTCCGGCAGTTTGGCCTGCACGCCGAAGTACATGTGGCCGTTCCACACGGTCACCCCCACCACCAACAAGGCGAGCACCCCCTGGAACACCCGCTGGCCGTAATCCTGCCAGGCCTCATCGAAGGCCCGCCACACCTGGGCCAGAACCTCCCCCACCAGCAGGTAGACGAGCACCAGGATGCCGATGGGGCGACGCGCGCTGGGGGCCTCATGGGCTACGGAGAAGATGACCGTGCTCATCTGGAAGAGGACGCCCGTCACGTAGAGGAAGGGTAAAGGACGGTTCACGTACCGCAGCGCGTAAAGGAGGCCCAAGACGAAGAGCGCGCCCACGAAGATGTCCAGCATGGGCTCCCCGGGCAGGTTGTTCAGGGCGGCCATGTCCCCCTGAACGTTGAACATCTTCAGCGTCTTGATGATGTTCTGGCGCAGGGGCTCGTAGGACCCGGCGGCCTGGATGTCGTTGAACACGGAGATGTGCCGCATGCGGCCGGTGAACTGGTCCCAGTGGCGGAGGGTGTACACCAGCAAGGGGCCCAACCCCACGATGCCCGCCACCCCGGCCAGGGCCATGCCCTCCACGTCCCGCCATAGCCGGGCACGACGCTCCGGGTGCAGGAGGTCGCCCGCCAACCAGTAGAGGAAGAAAAGGGCGACCCACGCCGGCACGACGCGGAACGCGGTGTACGTGTTCATGCCCAACGCCAGAAGGACCCCCACCCAGGCCCAATCCAGACGACGACCGTGGCGCAGCGCGCGCAGGAGCGCCCAGAGGAGCAGGCTCACCACCAGGGGCACCAGGATCAGCTCGTACACGATGCGACTGAAGGTGATGTGCCAGCGGGACGCGGCCAGGAGGGCCGCCAAGACCAGCGCCAGCCGCGGGGATTGGAAACGCCAGCGGGCCAGGCCGTAGAAGGCGAGGACGGTGATGGTGCCCACCAGGGCCGGAGCCAAACGCAACACGGTCATGCTCGGCCCGAAGAGGGCAAAGAGGAGGGCGATGAAGTAGGTGAAAAGGGTGGCCTGTCCCTCGTTCGTGCCCGCGTAAGGGGTGTAAGGCGCGCCGTGGAGCCAGCGCAGCGCGTCCAGCGCGTTGTTACACTCGTCCGACTGGCAGCCGTGGGGCATCTGGCCGATGTGCCAGGTGCGCAGGAACAGGGCCACGACCACGATAAGGGTCAGGAGCGCGATCTCCGTGCCCCGGCTGAGGGGGGCGCGCAGGCCGTACGGGGTCGGAGGGGGCAGTGGGTTCTCCACCTCTCGCCCCCGACCGTCCCACCAGGCGCCCAGGAGGATGAGCCCCGTCCCTCCCAGCCACAGGGGAAGGGGCCACCCCGTGTACACATCCCGGCGCAGCCAGAAGCCGAGGAGCGCCATCCCCCCCAGGAGAACGCCGGCCAGGGTCAGGCCCAGCGCTTCCCGACGCCAGGGAGGACGGGGGGCCAGGGAAGGCCAGCGCTCCGGGGGCCAGGCCGCAGCGATGAACAGCCCCCCGGCAATCAAGTACAGGAAGAGGGCATCCCGCAGGACCGCATCGTCCGCGCGGGCGACCGTCTCGGCCCAAAGCGCGACGATGACGGCCAAAACCAGGAGCGAAAGGCGCTTCATCTTCTCCCCTTACCCCTCATCGAAGGACAGGCCGTACAACTCGCCGTACTTGCGCTTCAAGTAACGAATGTACGGCTCGATGGTCAAATCCTCCCCCGTGACCCGGCGGATCAGCTCCGCGGGGGTGTACTTCCGACCGTGACGGTACACCTGCTCGCGAAGCCACCCGTGGAGCGTGTCGAACTTCCCCTGGCGTATCTCGTCGGGAATGGAGGGATGGGCTTCCAGGGCCTTCTCGAAGAACTGGGCCGCGATGATGTTCCCCAGGGTATACCCCTGAAAGGCCCCGCCAATGACCCCGCTGTACCAGTGCACGTCCTGGAGCACCCCGTCCTTGTCGTCAGGGGGTTCGATGCCCAGGTACTCCCGATAACGGGCCCGCCAGGCCTCGGGCAGCTCATCGATGGTGAGCTTCCCCTCCAGGAGCTCCAACTCCAGCTCGAAGCGGATGATCACGTGCAGGTTGTAGGTGACCTCATCCGCGTCCGTGCGGATGAGGGATTTCTGCACCTTGTTGACGGCCCGGTAGAACGCGTCCACATCCACATCGTGTAACTGCTCGGGGAACATCTCCCGCAGGCGGGGGAAGAAATGCTCCCAGAAGGGGCGACTCCGGCCCACGTAGTTCTCCCACGTGCGGGATTGACTTTCGTGGACGCCGGAGGAGGTGCCTTCGGCCAGCGGCGTCCCTTCGTATTCCAGCGCGATCCCCTGTTCGTACATCGCGTGTCCGGCCTCGTGGAAGGTGCTGAACATGGCCTCCGTGAGGTCGTCCTCCTTCACTCGGGTCGTGATGCGCACGTCGTACAGGGAGAACTTGGTCATGAAGGGATGATGGGTCTTGTCCTGGCGTCCCCGTTCGAAATCGAACCCAAACCGCCGGATGACATCCAGGCCAAAGGCCAATTGCTGGGCCTCGGGATAGTGACGGTAGAGGAAGTGATCGTCCGGGGGAGGCTGGGAGGTGATGGCCTCCACCAGGGGCACCAGCTCATCGCGCAAGCGGGCGAAGAGGGGGCGCAGGATGCTCACCTTCATCCCGTAATCGGAGAAGTCGATGAGAGGGTCCGCGATGTGCTCGTACCCGGGGAAGAAGTCGGCCAGCTGGCGGCTCATCTCCAAGATCTGCTTGAGATAGGGGGCGACCATGGAGAAGTCGTTGGCCGGGCGGGCCCGGGTCCACACGCTGTAGCTCTCGGCCGCGACCTCGTGCAGGCGGGACATGAAGTCGGGTGGGAGGCGCACGGCCTGGTCGTACAACCGTCGGGTCACCCGCAGGAGGGCCGCGTCATCGTGATCGTAGGGGAGAGACGCGCCGTAGGGTTCCAGCGCGTCCAACAATTTGCCGATGGCCGGGTCGACGAACTTCTCGTGGGCCAGTCGGGAGACGAGGCCCAGCTGGCGAACGCGGGCCTTTGCCCCGGCAGGGGGCATATAGGTGGTCTGATCCCAGTGCAACAGGGCGACGATGTTCTGGAGGTCGTACACTTCCGCCAGGCGCTGTCTCAAGTCGGACATCAACTTGGTGTAATCGGTCATGGTTTTTACCCCCTCATACGACGTTGTATTCCGGTTCCAGGTCCCCCATTAGGAACCGGTCATAACGGAATGGGTCGATGTTGATGGTATGGGCCCGACCGTCCAGGATCTCTTCGGCCATGAGCAGTCCGGCCACGGGGCCGTGCATGAAACCGTGCCCGGAGAATCCGGCCATGACGTAAAACCCGTCAACGGTGGGGATGCGTCCCAGGATGGGGTGCGCGTCCGGGGTGACTTCGTACAGGCCGGCCCAGTGGGCCAACAATCCCGCCCGCTCCAGCACGGGCAGGCGATACATGGCCTCCTCCATGTGGATGAGTTCCCACTCGGGGTCCACGTCCAACTTGTACCCGGGCGTCTCGTTGGGGTTCGACTTGCCGGTAAGGATACCCTCGCCCTCCCGGTGGAAGTATAGTGCCTCCCGGAAGAAAATGACAAAGGGAAAATCGGGGGGAATTTCCGGGATGGGCGTGGTGACGACGATTTGCCGGCGCAGGGGCACGATGGGGATGTCCACCCCGACCATTCGCCCAATGTGGGGCGCCCAGGCACCGCACGCGTTGACCACCACCGGGGTCTCGATGACGCCCCGTGTGGTCTCCACGGCCACGATGCGGTTCCCCCGAGTGCGAATTCCCGTGGCCGCGGTGTCCGTGAACAGGCGCGCGCCCAGGCGGCGCGCGTTCTTCACGTACCCCTGGACCACGCTGGAGGGGTCGCACAGGCCGTCACGCTCGTAAAACGTCCCCGCAAGGACCCCTTCCAGGTTGACGAGGGGGACCATGCGGGCTATCTCCTCCGGTTCCAACCACTGCGTCATGACCCCCAGGCTGTGCTGCAGGGCCACATTTTTGCGGAACGTGCGCACGTCCTCCTCGTGCGTCAGGAGGAAGAGATAGCCGGTAAAGCGTAAATCGATGTCCTGGTCCATCTCCTCGGGAAAGCGTTCCAGCATGCGGATGCTCTCGATGGAAAAGCGAATGTTGATCTCGCTGGAAAACTGGTGGCGGATGCCCCCGGCACACTGGCCCGTGGACATCATCCCGAAAAAGGGCTCCTTCTCCACGAGGACGACGCGACCGGCCCCCTTCCGGGCCAGGTGATAGGCCGTGCTCGTGCCCATGATGCCACCGCCGATGATGACCACATCTGCCGTCTTAGGTAGCTCCCCCGTCATTGTCACGTCTCCTTACGAAGAGATAGTCTGGGCCACGCGCCGGAAGATCTCTCCGGCCGTCATCGCGTCCTGGACTGCGATGCCCACGGACTTGAAGAAGGTGATCTCCTCGCGCGCGCGGCGGCCGGGCAGATCCCCAGATAACACCCGTCCGATCTCGACGACCTCATCCCAACGCACGTGCCCCTCGGCGACGGCCTGAATGATATCCCCCGCCTCGGCCCGCGCGGCCTCCAGGCTGTCCACGAAGACGCGCAGCCGGGGCAGCCCGACGATCTGGACTTCACGCATCTCCGGGGTGAAGGACCCCACTCCGTTGATGTGCGTGCCCGGGGCCACGTCCGCGGGGTCGAACACAGGCTGGGAGCTCGTCGTCACACAGGTGATGATGTCCGCCCCCCGCACGGCTTCTCCGGGCGTCCTCACCCGCCGGAAGCGCACGTGAGGATGGCGGGTGCGCATACGTTGCGCCAGGCGTTCCGCGGACGTCCCGGAAGGGGTGTAGATGCGCACTTCCTCGATGGGCCGCACGGCCAGGATGGTCTCGACCTGGTCGGGGGCTTGCCCTCCCGCGCCGAACAGGGCGAGCACACGACTGTCCTCCCGCGCCAGGGCCCGGGTGGCCGCGCCGACTCCCGCGCCCGTGCGCAAAGCGGTCAGTCGTGTGCCGTCGAGGAGGGCGAGGGGGGCTCCCGTGTGCACGTCTACGAGGAGGACGAGCGCGTGCAACGTGGGTAGCCCTTGCCGGGGGTTGTCGGGGAACACGGAGACGACTTTGAGGGCGAAATCCCCGCTTCGGGGCACGTATGAGGGCATGAAGAGGCTCACCCCCTTCTCCGTTTCCACGGCCAGCCGTTGCGGGGTCACACTTTCCCCCCGGGCGACGGCGATGTAGGCCCGGGCATTGACCTCGATGGCTTCGGGCATGGGAAGGTATCGGTCGATCTCCTCGGCCGAGATGATGCGCACGTTCATGGTTCACCCTGTGTGTTCAGGCGGGCGAGGAATCCGCCGGTGATGATGTGGCAGACGGCAACGGCCAGCGCGTCGGCCACGTCATCGGGCCGAGGAATCTCCTCCAGGGCCAGCTGGGCCTGCACCATGTACTGGACCTGGTGTTTGGCCGCGTTGCCGTAGCCCACGAGGGCTTGTTTGATTTCCGCGGGCTTGTATTCGGTGACGGGTATGCGGTGGTGGGCCGCGCAGAGGAGGACGACCCCCCGGGCCTGGCCGACGAGGAACGCGGTCGTCACGTTCCGCCCAAAAAAGAGCCGCTCCACGGCCATCACATCGGGCGTGAAGCGGCGTACAATTTCGCACATCTCCTCGTAAATCCGGGCCAGACGCTCGGCCACGGGGACCTTCGCGGGGGTGCGGATGGCTCCATACGCTCGGGCCCGTGGGGTCCCCTCGACGTCATCCACGACGGCGTATCCGGTAATGGCCAGCCCGGGATCGATACCTAATACTCGCATCAAGCGGCCTCGAGCGCCTGGATGGCCTCCTCGGGAACCTCCAGGTTGGAATAGACTTTCTGAACGTCATCCAGATCTTCCAGCAGTTCGATGACTTTCATCACTTTCAGGGCAGCTTCCGGTTCCAACGTCATGCGGGTCTTGGGGATCCAGGCCAGCTCGGCCTCCTCGGGCTCCAGGCCCATATCCTTGAGGGCCTGCTGGACGCGGGCGAAGTCCTCCCGGGTGGTGTAGACTTCCATGACCCCATCGTCGATCTCCACGTCATCCGCGCCCGCTTCCAGGGCCATCATGAAGAGCTCCTCCTCGTCCCGACCGTTCGTGGGAATGACGATGTAGCCCTTCTGTTCGAACTGCCAGGCGACGGAGCCACTTTCCCCCATGCTGCCCCCGTGTTTGCTGAGAATGTGCCGGATCTCCGCCACGGCCCGTTTGCGGTTGTCCGTCATGACGGAGAGGATGAGTGCGATCCCGTGGGGGGCATAGGCCTCGTACATGATCTCCTCGTACGCGGCGCCCCCGGTCTCCAGGCCCGCGCCACGGCGGATAGCCCGCTCGATGTTCTCCTTGGGCATGTTGGCGGCCCGCGCCTTCTCGAGGACTAAACGCAGGCGCAAGTTTGCCTCGGGATCCGGCCCTCCCTCGCGTGCTGCCACCTGGATCTCCCGAGCCAACTTGGTGAACAACTTGCCCCGCTTCGCGTCGACCGCCTGTTTACGCCGTTTGATATTTGCCCACTTGCTGTGTCCTGCCATACGCTTGCCTCCATACGTATCCGGTTCACCGAAATGAAGATAACGGACCCATCCGTCCCTGCTCCCGCCACA
>WGAA01000355.1 GCA_015489285.1 Anaerolineae bacterium
CCTTTAGGCCGCTTCCAGCGGCCTTTGTCCCGATGTAGCACGGGGGCTTCAGCCCCGTGCGGAGACGGCGCGAAGCCAAGATTGTCCCTACAGCGCCAACGTTCTTACCGGCACCTGACGCATGACGTGTGACCCCTGACGCCTACCGTATCCCGCCTCCCATTGCCCACCCGCCCCTCTCCGGGTATACTTCCTTATGGGGACGAAAGGAGGCGCATCATGTACAAACGCATCCTCTGCACCTTGGACGGGTCCGAACTGGCAGAGCAAGCCATACCCCACGCGGAAGCCATCTGCCGCGCCTTCCAGGGGGAACTCATCCTCCTCCGGGTCGTCGAACCCCCGATCATGCCCTTACTGCCCGAATTCGCCGGCGCGGAACTGAACATCCTCCCGGAACTGCACAAACAGGCCCGGGAATACATCGACCGGTGGGTTCAGGAACTCGCGGCACAAGGCTGTCGCGTGACGGGGGAAGTGGAAGAGGGGCTTCCGGCAGCCACGATCACCGAATACGCGCGGGAACACGACATCGACCTCATCGTCATGGCCACCCACGGCCGCAGCGGCCTATCCCGCTGGGCCTTCGGCTCCGTGGCAGACCGCGTCCTGCGTTCCGCGGGGCGCCCCGTCCTCCTCATCCGGGCCGAGAGGAAGGACTGACGCCCTCAAGGGGGGGAACACCCACGGCACACGTGGAAGAGGGCCAACAACCGGGGGCCGAAAACGAGGAGACCCACCGCGGCCGCGGTGAGTGCCGTGATCAGCACCCCGCCCGCGGCCGCGTCCTTCACCCGCATGATGTGCGGATCGAAATCGGGTTCCACCCGATCCGCCAGATCCTCCAGCGCGGAATTCAAACTCTCCGCGGCCAGGACCAGGCCCGCGGCCAGGAGGACCAGGGCCCACTCCTCCCGGGTGATGCCCAGCGCCAGCCCGGCCGCGACCACCACGACCAGAACCACCAGGTGGATGCGTGCGTTGCGTTGCGTGCGCACCGTGTGCACAATACCCCGCCAGGCATAACGCACACTCTCGTGAAACCGAGGCCGCTCCATCACCTCACCCCTTGCGCCGCACCCCTCCCGGGCCCACATACGCCTTCCCCAGGATCTCCTCCTGGCGGGCCCACATGCGCGCCTCCTCCTCAGGCGTCTCGTGATCGTACCCCAAAAGGTGCAACACCCCGTGCACCGTCAACAACCGCAACTCCTCCTGGACGGAATGGCCGTACGCCTGGGCCTGGTCCTGAGCCACGGGAAAGGCGATCACCACATCCCCCAGATAGGGTTCCGACTCCCCCGGGATGGGTTCTCCCTCCTGCATGGGGAAGGACAACACATCCGTCGTCGCGTCCACCCCGCGGTACGCGCGATTCAACTCCCGCACCCGGTCATCATCGGTAATGACCAGCGTGAGCGCGGCGGACCGGAGGCCCTCCTTCGCCAGGGTACGACGCACGACCTCCTCCAGATCGGCCACATCCACCTTGTCCTGATAAGCCTCGTCGACCAAGACCTCCACCGAATACTCGTTCATCATATCGGTCCCAACGCCTGCGCGATCTCCTCGATCCACGTGAGCAGGGCCTCATCGGCCATCCAGTGGGCCACACACTGCAACCCCAGGGGCAATCCGTTCGCGGCCCGGCCCGCGGGCACCGTGGCCGCGGGCAGTCCCATATACGTCCACGGCAAATTCATGATGGGATTCCCCGTGGACTCGATACCTTCGGGCGCGGGGCCCGGCGCCGCGGGCGTAATCCACAAGTCGATCCCCTCCCGGTCCATCAACCTCTCCACCCGCTCGCGCTCGATCCGCTGTCCCTCTCGGGCGCGGGCCACCACCTCCGCGGGCACCTCCCGGCCCTCCCTGACCAGCGCCGCGGATCGGGGGCGATACAGGTGGCCGTACTCCCGGAACCACTCTGCGTGTTGCATGGCGAACTCCGCCGCGATCATCTGGCGGTGCAACCGGTTGATCTCCTCGATGTTCTCCAGGGCGGGGACACGACGCACCTCGTAGCCCGCCTTCTCCAAACGGCGGACCTGATCCTCGAACGCGGCCAATCCCTCCTCCGACGCCTGACTCAAGTACGGTCCCACAGGAACCCCCAGGACGGGCCGACGCGTTCGCGCCTGCGTCACCGCGTCCTCGCGCCATCCCTGACAGGCGACGGACGCGGCCAGCCGCATCCCCGGCACATCCTGCGTGAACAACCCCACATGGTCCGCGGACGGGGAGAAGTAGATGAGCCCCTCGGTGGGGATGCGGTTATAGGTGGGTTTATACCCCACGATACCGCAGAACGCGGCCGGCCGGATGACCGAACCGATGGTCTGGGTCCCGATGGCCAACTGGGCTATTCCCGCGGCCACGGCCGCCGCGGACCCGCTGCTGGACCCGCCCGGCGTGTGGGCCAGATTGTGAGGATTACGCGTCGGTCCGGGCTCGAAATACGCGAACTCCGTCGTCACCGTCTTGCCCAGCAACAACGTCCCCGCGTGGCGAAACGCCGTCACCACCGTCGCCTCGGGTCCGGCGAAGACCTCCGGGGGGAGCAGGGATCCCGCGCGTGTGGGGAGATCCCGGGTGCGGAAAATATCCTTCACCCCCAGGAGCACGCCGAACAGCGGGGGGCGCTCCTCGGGCTGGGGATACGCGTTCAACAGCGCGTTCCCCTCCCGGCGCAGGCGGTCGCATCGTCCCTCCTCCGGGACCAGCGCCTGGACGTGGGGTTCCACCTCCTCCACGCGGGTGCACATCTCCGAGAGATACGTGGGGAGATCCTGGCGGCCGGACCGTAACGCCTCGGCCGTGGGGAAAAGGGGTGCCGGATGGACATAGCTACGCATGGGCTGCCTCCTAGAATTGGACTTTCCGCGCGCACTGAAGCCGGCCGGGAAAATGTGATTAGACGTCCTCGGACGCTATAGTAACGAGTAACGGAGTAACGAGTAACTCGCTGGCGCGCATACAAGGTTGTCCTTGTAGCGCCAACCCACCCTCCAAATTACGCATCACGCATCACGCATCACGTATCACGTATCACGCATCACATAAACGCAGCCAAATTCTATCCGACCACGCCAACTTCGTTCCAGACGACCGCAGTCTGTGCAACGAGTTTACCAACGGTATCCTCTCCGCCCCGTGCGGGCTCGGATACCCCATCGCCCCATTATATCCCAGATCCGGGGGAGGAGGGGAATTCCGTCGCGCATCCGGGGCCGCTTTTTCCCATTTCCTCCCCCCTCGTGATAGACTTAACCCGAATCGAAGACAGGACATCCCGGCTCATACCCCGCCCGACGGGGCAAACGTCCCTCGCGTCCCCTTCTCGGGCTCCGGTATGGGTCGGGACAAAGGGTCTGGGTTCGAGGGAGTCATCATGGCCTATCGAGCGTGGTTCCGCTGTTTCCACGGATGCCCCGGCGAATACTCGGTATACGACGTCATCTACCGTTGTCCCCACTGTGGTGGACTGCTGGAAGTCGCGCACGACGTGGACGCGCTCAAACATCGCAGCGCCGCGGCGTGGATGCGCCTCATGGAAGAGCGCGCGGGCACCACCCGCTGGCCCTACGGGTCCGGCGTATGGCGCTACAAGGAATGGGTCCTCCCCAACATCGACGACGCGAACATCGTGAGCATGTTCGAGGGCAACACGAACCTCTTCCAGGCCACCCGCCTGGGGGAATACATCGGCGTGCCCGACCTGTGGGTCAAGCTCAGCGGCAACAGTCACACCGGCTCCTTCAAGGACCTGGGGATGACCGTCCTCGTCTCCGCGGTGCAACAGATGCGCGCCATGGGCAAACCCGTCCGCGCGGTCGCTGCGGCCTCCACCGGGGACACCTCCGCGGCCCTGGCCGCGTACGCCGCGGCCGCGGGCATCCCCGCCATCGTCATCCTGCCCCAGGGCAAAGTCAGCCTGGGCCAGCTCATCCAACCCATCGCGCACGGCGCGCTCGTCCTCGCCCTGGACACCGACTTCGACGGCTGCATGCGCGTCGTCCAGGAAATCACCCGGGACGAGACCATCTACCTGGCCAACTCCATGAACTCCCTGCGCATCGAGGGGCAGAAAACGGTCAGCATCGAAATCGTCCAGCAATTCGACTGGGCCGTGCCCGACTGGATCATCATCCCCGTGGGGAACCTGGGGAACATCAGCGCCCTGGGCAAAGGACTCCTTCTCCTCAAAGAACTGGGCATCATCAACAAACTCCCCCGTCTTGTCGCAGCCCAGGCCGAACGGGCCAACCCCTTGTACCGGAGCTACCAGACCGGCTTCAAGGAAAAGATCACCCTCAAAGCCCAACCGACCCTGGCCTCGGCCATCCAGATCGGCAACCCCGTCTCCTACGACAAGGCCGTGTACACCCTCAAAGTCTTCGACGGCATCGTGGAACAAGCAAGCGAGGACGAACTGGCCAACGCCGCGGCCCTGGCCGACCGCACGGGCATGTACACCTGTCCGCACACGGGCGTGGCCCTTGCCGTCCTCATGAAACTGGCCAAACGGGGCGTCATCACCCGGGACGACCGGGTCGTCGTCGTCTCCACGGCCCACGGGCTCAAGTTCACCCAATTCAAAGTAAAATACCACGAGAACACCCTGAAAGACGTCGTTGCTCGCTACGCCAACCCGCCCATCTACCTGCCCCCCGACGCCAACGTGGTGCGGGATACCATCTTACGGCAGCTGGACAAGGTCGAAACTCGCATGGCGAACCTTCAATTATGACCGGGAATTCAACCCTTACAGGAGGTCTCTCATGGCCGATTTGGAACTGATGCGTACACTGGCGACCGCGAACGGGACCAAGATCGTCCTCCTCGTCATGGACGGTCTGGGCGGACTGCCCCTTACCCCCGACGGGCGCACGGAGCTGGAAACGGCCCACACCCCCCACATGGACCGCCTCGCCCGGGAGGGGAGCACCGGGCTCCACATCCCCATCGCCCCGGGCGTCACCCCGGGCAGCGGACCGGCCCATCTGGCCCTCTTCTCCTACGACCCCGTCCGCTACGAAGTGGGGCGGGGCGTCCTGGAAACCCTGGGCATCGGCTTCGACCTGCAACCGAACGACGTGGCCGCCCGGGGGAATTTCTGCACCATGGACGAACAGGGCCGGATCGTGGACCGGCGGGCGGGGCGCATCCCCACGGAGGAATGCGTGCGCCTGACCCGGAAACTTCAGGAAAACACCCACCTGGACGGCGTGGACATCTTCGTCCTCCCCGTAAAGGAACACCGCTTCGCGCTCGTCCTGCGGGGCGAGGGCCTCTCCGACAAGCTCACGGAGACGGACCCCCTGGTCACGGGCAAGCCCCCCCTTCCCGTCCGTCCCCTGGACGACTCGCCGGAAGCCCGCCGCACCGCGGAGCTGGTCAACGCCTGGATCGCGCAGGCCCGTGAGGTCCTCAAGGACGAACCGCGCGCCAACTGCCTGAACCTACGCGGCTGGGGCAAGGACCCCCGGCTCCCCCAATTCCCGGAGATCTACAAAGTGCGCGCCGGGGCCATCGCGGTCTACCCCATGTACCGCGGTGTGGCCCGACTGGTGGGCATGGAGCTGATCCAACACGGGTCGGACATTGAGGACGAATTCGCGGCCCTACGGGAGCACTGGGAGGCATACGACTTCTTCTTCCTTCACGTCAAACCCACGGACAGCCGCGGGGAGGACGGCAACTTCGAAGCCAAAGTCAACGTCATCGAAACGGTGGACCGATTCGTGGGGGACGTGATGGCCGACCTGCAACCGGACGTCCTCCTCATCACCGGAGATCACGCCACCCCGGCCAAACTCCGATCCCACTCCTGGCATCCCGTCCCCTTCCTCCTCTGGTCGCGCAGCGCCATGCCCGACGCGGCCCAATCCTTCGGTGAGCGGGAATGTGC
>WGAA01000356.1 GCA_015489285.1 Anaerolineae bacterium
CCACGCGTGGCATCACGGCGGAGGAGTCGCCCTCGTGCGCCTGTTCACAGGCATCCTCTACGGCCTTCTCCTGGAATGGGCCACCATCCATCAGCTCAACGCATACCATTACGGCCACTTCTGGGTCATGGTCACCCCCGAAGTCCCCCTGGCCATCGGCGTGGGGTGGGGGACCATTGTGTACGGGGTGCGTACCTACACCCTCGCCATCGACCTTCCGCCCTGGCAGCGGGCCCTCCTCAACGGCCTCCTCGCGCTGAACATCGACCTGGGCATGGATGTGGTCGCCATCCGATTGGGCTTTTGGGACTGGGGGCAAGGACTGCGCTTCCAGTACTTCGGCGTCCCCTGGGCCAACTTCTGGGCCTGGTTCTGGGTCGTGTGGGGCTTCACCCTGCTCCTCGACCTCATAGACGGCCCCGGCTTGCGCGGCTGGCTGGCCCCTCCCCTTGCCCTCATCGGGGGCCTTGCCGTCGTCCTGGGCACCAACGCCCTCATCGTCTTCCACCTGCGTCCTCTGGGCGTGGCGAACCAGGCCGTTGCCCTCCTCCTGCTCACGGCCCTGCTTCTCGCCCTGAGAAGTCGTTTCTGGCGGCGCTGGCGGGGCCGGCCCGATCCCCTCGCCCGGCACACCGCCGAAACATTTCACGGCTACTTCCTTATCGCCGGCCTCCTCTCCCGCGCCCTCTTTCGGCCCCCCCTCCTCCTGCCCCTCACCCTCCTGATGGTCCTCCTGGCGGAAGGCGTCTACCGCTGGCTTCCCTCGTGGCAGGCCGACGTGCGTGGATGAGCGAGTTACTGTACCATGTACTCGTCCCTTCCCTTCGAGTGGGGAAGGGACCCTTACGGGCGTAACGGTACATAGTGGAGACCTGGGGAACAACCCACGGGAAAAGGAGGCGCACGATGACGTACGAATACATCCTCATAGAACATCCGGCACCGGGGGTCGCATTGGTGCGGCTGAACCGACCCAAACAGTACAACGCCCTCAACCTGCGTCTACTCCAGGAACTGGCCCACGCCTTTCGCACCCTGGACGAAGACGACGACGTGCGAGCCATCGTCCTCACCGGCAACGACAAAGCCTTTGCCGCGGGCGCGGACATCAAGGAGATGATGGACAAAACCGCGGTGCAAATGAAGAACGCCCCCTTCATCAGCGGGTGGGACGCGGTGGCCCTGGCCAAAAAACCGGTCATCGCGGCCGTTTCCGGGTACGCGCTGGGGGGAGGAGCCGAACTCGCCTGGGCCTGTGACATCATCATCGCCAGCGAAACCGCGGTCTTCGGGCAGCCCGAGATCAACCTGGGGATCATCCCCGGCGCGGGGGGAACCCAACGTCTTGCCCGCACCCTAGGCAAATACCTCACCATGGAAATCGTCCTCAACGACCGGCGTCTGACCGCGGCCGAGGCCGAACGCTTTGGCCTGGTGAATCACGTCTTCCCCGTGGACACCTACCTGGAGGAAGCCATCAAAATGGCCGCGCGGCTTGCCTCTCGGGCCCCTCTGGCCCTCCGATTCGGCAAAGAAGCCGTCCTCTACGCCTTCAACAGCACCCTGGACGCGGGCTTACAACACGAACGCCTCCTCTTCTACACCCTCTTCTGCACCGAGGACCAGAAGGAGGGCATGCACGCGTTCGTGGAGAAACGCACACCCCAATGGAAGGGCACGTGAACGGGCAGACGACCTTTCGCTCACGGAGGGGACGCACCTTCACCATCCGTCCTGTGACGCCGGACGACCTCCCCGCTCTGGTGGACTTCGTCCGGCGTCTTTCGCCGGAAACCCGCTATCGCCGCTTCTCCGTCCCCCTTCCCGACCCCCCGCGCGAGGAAATCCTCCGTCGCCTGGGGGAGACCTTGATGGTCGACGCGGGGAAGGGGGCCGCGCTCATCGCGCTGGACGGGGAGGAGATCGTCGGGAGCGCCCACTTCGTCAGGGCCCCCGGGAGCGACCGGGCCGAGGCGGCCGTCGTCGTCCGGGACGACCGACAGGGGGAGGGCATAGGCACCCACTTGCTGAGACGCCTGGCCGATTTGGCCCGAGAGCAGGGAATCCGGGTATTATACGCCTACGTCCAACCGGACAACGAGCGAGTTTTGCGCCTCGTGCGCAAGGCCCGATATCCGTTACAGACGACCTTTGAGCACGGCGTCATGCGGGTCGACGTTCGCGTGGCGCCGCAGGACCAAGGGGAGTGACAATGAAGCGCTACGTCTTTCCCTTTACCGCTATCGTCAACCAGGAAAAGATGAAGCGGGCGTTGATCCTGAACGCGATCAACCCCGCCATTGGCGGTGTCCTCATCCGGGGGGAGCGGGGAACCGCGAAGAGTACGGCCGCGCGGGCCCTGGCCGCCCTTCTCCCCAAAATCCGGGTCGTGGCCGACTGCCCCTTCAACTGCGACCCGGACAACCCTGCACTCATGTGCGACAACTGCCGGGCCCGGCTGGAACGCGGGGAAAAACTTCCCGTCGCGGAGCGGCCCACCCCCTTCGTGGACCTTCCGGTGAGCGCGACGGAAGACCGGGTCGTCGGTACCCTGGACATCGAAAAGGCCATCAAGTACGGGGAACGTCACTTCGAGCCGGGCGTCCTCGCCGCGGCCAATCGGGGCCTGCTCTACGTGGACGAAGTCAACCTCCTGGACGACCACGTCGTCGACCTCCTGCTGGACGCGGCGGCTATGGGCGTCAACATCGTGGAACGGGAGGGCATCTCCTTCTCCCATCCCGCCCACTTCATCCTGGTGGGGACCATGAACCCCGAGGAGGGGGACTTGCGGCCCCAGCTGTTGGACCGTTTTGGCCTGGCCGTGGACATCGTCGGTGTCCACAGTCCCGAGGAGCGGGTGGAGATCATCAAACGCCGCATTGCCTACGAGCGGGATCCCCTTGGGTTCTACGAACAGTGGCGGGAAAAAGAGGAAGCCCTCTCCCGCCGAATTGTGGAGGCCCGGAAGCGCCTCCCCTTCGTCACCTACACGGAACGCGATCTCTTCACCATCGCCGCGCTGACGGCCGAATTCCAGGTGGACGGCCACCGGGCGGACCTGACCATCCTGAAGGCGGCCCAGGCCCACGCGGCCTTCGAGGGGCGCATCTACATCAGCGAACGGGACATCCTCCTGGCCGCGGAACTCGCTTTGCCCCACCGCCTCAAGCGGCAACCCTTCCAGGACACCACCGCGCAGCTCATGCACCTGGAGCAGCGACTGCAACACATCGAGGAGCAGATGGCCTCGAGTGAAAACGCTCCCGCAGGGGAGGTGGACCCCACCCAGGAACAGGTGGAGGAAGTCACCCCAAAAAAAGTGAGAACTCGGGGCGGGCCGGGGAGGAACGCCCCCTAACCGAGCCCCAGGAACCCAACCAGGGGCGTGCTCCCACCCAGGGGGATGCCAACGACCCCCTGGAAGGGGTGGACATCGGCGGGACGTTCAAGGTCAAGCGGTTGGCCACGCGCATGGATACCATGACCCGACGGGTGTCGGGGAAGCGCAGCCACACCCTTTCCCAGCGCAAACGAGGCCGCTACATCAAAGCGCGTCCCGTGCGGGGTCGGCCCCAGGACATCGCGTTCGACGCGACCATCCGTCAAGCCGCACCGCACCAAATTCACCGGGACAAGGGAAATCTCGCCCTGGCCCTGCGCCCCCAGGACCTGCAGGACAAGGTACGGGTGCGCCGCGCGGCCAACCTCATCCTCTTCGTCGTCGATGCCTCCTGGTCCATGGCGGCCTCGGACCGCATGGAAGCTACCAAAGGCGCGGTCATGTCCCTCCTGGTGGACGCCTACCAGCGGCGGGACAAGGTGGGGCTCATCACCTTCCAGCGGGATCGGGCCCGGGTGATCCTCCCTCCCACATCCAGCGTGGAACTGGCCCAACGGGCCCTACGGGATATTCCCGTTGGGGGGAAGACCCCCCTTTCCAGTGGTTTGTACACGGCCTATCGGGTGATGACGACGGCCCGGCGGCGGGAACCGGAAGTCCGTCCCCTCATGATCCTCCTCACCGACGGCGCGGGGAACGTGAGCATGGCCGGTCTTCCCCCCCAGGAGGAGGCCCTGCGCATGGCCGCGGTCATCCGTGATGCCGGATTTCAATCCGTCGTCATCAACATGGAACATCCCGCGTTCGACCGGGGGCTGGCCAAGGAGCTGGCCGACGTCCTGGGCGCGCCCTGTTACTCCCTTCCCACACTGCGCGCGGAGAACCTGGTGGAGACGGTGGAACGGGCATTGGGCCGCTGGGGGAGCGGGCCATGAAACAACGGTGGCTGGCCGACGGCGCGCTCCTCTTCGTCGTTGCCATCTGGGGCGCGACCTTCGTCATGGTCAAGGAAGCGGTCTCCGCGTTCCCCGTCTTCGCCTTCCTCTTCATCCGATTCACCATCGCCGCGCTCAGCCTCCTGCCCCTCATTCCCTACCTGGAACGGTCCTTCCCCTCCTTCGCGCCCTCCCGACCGGGGGCGGGGCGTCGTGCCCTGCTCGCGGGGATGGTCTTGGGCGTGGCCTTGACCGCGGGGTACGCGTTTCAGACGTTCGGACTCCGGTACACGACGCCGGCCAAGGCCGGGTTCATCACCGGCCTCTCCGTCGTCATCGTTCCCGTCCTCTCCGCCCTTCTCCTCCGGCGTCCCCCTGAGCTCCCCGTATGGGTCGGGGGGATAATGGCCACCGTCGGCCTGGCCGTCCTCTCCCTGAACCGGGATTTGTCCCCCCAGCGGGGGGATGTGTTGGTCTTCTTCTGCGCGGTGGCCTTCGCCTTACACATCCTCATTACCGGGCTCTTCGCGCGGGGACATCCCCCTTTGCGCCTCACCTTGGGGCAGCTGGTAATGGTCGCGGTCCTTTCGGGCGGGGCCGGTCGTCTGTGGGAAGGGCCCTGGCCGCCCGTCGCCCCTCACGTCTGGTGGGCTGCGGGGTTCACCGGCGTCCTCGCCTCCACCCTGGCCTTCACCGTCCAGACGGTGGCGCAGCGGCACACATCCCCCTCCCACACCGCGCTCATCTTCAGCATGGAACCCGTCTTCGCGGCCCTCTTCAGTTACCTGCTCATCGGAGAGCCCATCACCCCCAGAGTCATGTTGGGTGGAGGGTTCATCATTGCGGGGATGATTGTGGCCGAACGGGGGGGCTGAGGGGATCCCCCCTCGCGGCACTCATGCCTCGTCGGGCGGGGACACGTCCAGCCTGGACAGCAACGTGGGAAGCCCCCGCTCCAGGTAATCCTCCAGGAGATCCGCGGTGCGGACATAGCCCTCGTAGGGGCCGCCGTACGGGTCCTTGATATCCTTGTGCTCCCCGACGAGCTCGCTGAGGAGGAGGATCTTCACACCGGCCTCGGGGAGGAGGAAGAAGAGGCTGCGCCGGTGTCGTTCGGTCATGGCGATGACCAGGTCGGCCCGGCGCAGCATCTCGGGGGTCACGGTGCGGGCCCGGTGATGGGAGATGTCGATGCCCCGTTCCGCGAGGACGCGTTGGGCTTCGGGGCTGGGCGGTTCCCCATCGAGGGCAAAGGTCCCCGCGGTCTCCACCCGGATGTGAGGGGAAAGACCCAGGCGGTCCAATTTCGCCTTCAGGAGGCCGTAGGCCATCGGCGAGCGACAGATGTTGCCTGTGCAGACGATGAGGACGGTCTTGGGGTTCATCGTCGTACCTCGAAATCCGGTGGGGTCTTGCGGCGCAATCGGGCCGCGTTTGCGTGGGCCGTCAGACCTTCGGCCTGGGCCAGGATCTCCGCGGCTTCGACGACACTCTCCATCCCCCCCTCGTTGAGGGCGACGACGGAGGTGATTTTGACGAAATCGAGGACGTTGACCGGGCTGGCGAAGCGGGCCGAGCGCCCGGTGGGCATGGAGTGAGAAGGTCCGGCGACGTAGTCCCCAAGGACCTCGAAGGAGAATTCGCCCACGAAGATGCCCCCCGCGTTGCGTATCGCGCCCACCAGGTCCCAGGGGTCGACGAGGGAGAGACACAGGTGTTCGGGGGCGAACTCGTTGGCCACATCCACGGCCTCGGCCAGATCCCGCGTGATGACGATGCCCCCCCTGTGGGCCAGGGCCTCGCGGATGATGTCCGCGCGATCCAGCCGGGCCAGTTGTTTCTCCACCTCCTGTTGCACGAACCCGGCGAAGGTGCGGTTGGGCGTCAGGAGGATGGCCGTGGCCAGCACGTCGTGTTCGGCCTGGGCCAACAGGTCGGCCGCGACCCAGGCGGGGTTTGCCGTCTCGTCCGCGATGATGACCGTTTCCGTGGGTCCGAGGAGGGCCTCGATCCCCACGTCGCCGAACACCTGCTTCTTCGCCAGGGTGACGAACAGGTTCCCCGGCCCCACGATCTTGTCCACCCGGGGGAGGGTCTCCGTGCCGTAGGCCATCGCGGCGACGGCCTGGGCCCCTCCCACCGCGAACACCCGGTCCACCCCGGCAATGTCCGCAGCGACCAGGGTGACGGGGGCTACCCGGCCGTCCTCCCGTCGCGGCGGGGTGCACATGACGATCTCCTCCACGCCGGCCACGCGCGCGGGGATGGCCGTCATGAGGACGGTGGAGGGGAGGGGCGCGGTCCCGCCGGGCACGTAGAGGCCCACCCGCTCCAGGGGACGGACGATCTGGCCCAGCCCCCCTTCCGTTTTCCAGTCCATCCAGCCGGTGACGGGCTGTTTGCGGTGGAAGTGTTCGATCCGCTCGGCCGCGTATTCGAGCGCGGCGATGACGTCGGAGGGGACGTGATCGTAGGCGGCCTCGATCTCCTCCAGGGGGACTTCCAGGTAGGCGGGGGTCACGCGGTCGGCCCGTTCCGTCCACGCGCGCAGGGCTTCATCCCCCCGCTCCCGCACGTCCCGGATGATGCGACGTACCGCCTCCTCCGGGGTCAAATCCTCGCCGAACACCTGACGGATGCCCGCGCGCACCCGTTCGGGTACGGGCCATTCGTCCCAGGAACGGCGTTTGAGAATCGTCTTCTTGGCTTCTTCCAGGGTGTAAATGGGGATGACGCTCATAGGGCCTCCTGAATTTGCTCCAGTATGCGACCGATGCGTTGTTCCTTGAGCCGATAGCTCGCCCGGTTGGCGATGAGGACGGCCTGGGATTCCATGATGACACGGACTTCCACGAGGCCGTTTTCGCGCAGTGTCCGCCCCGTCTGCACCAGGTCCACGATGACGTCGGAGAGGCCGACAAGGGGACCCAGTTCCACGGAGCCCTGCAGGGGGATGATTTCCGGGGAGACGCCCCGCGCGTGGAAGTATTGCAAGGTCAGGTTGGGATATTTGGTGGCGACCCGGGGGTTGGGGTTGAGGCGGAGGGAATGGTACGCGTCGACCCGTTCCCGGGGGACCGCGACGCTCAGCCGGCAGTGACCGAAGGGGAGGAGCAGGGGTTCGTACACGTCGAAGGTCCCCTCGCGCAGGATGTCGAGCCCGACGATGCCCAGGTCCGCGACGCCGTGTTCCACGTACACGGGGACGTCGCCCGGTTTCGCCAGGAGGAAGTCCACGTCGGGTTCGGCCCCGGGGAGGATGAGGGCTCGGGAGGGGTAGGTCTCTTCCCGGGGGAAAAGACCGGCCCGCTGGAGCAACTTGCGGGCATCGGCTTCGAGACGTCCTTTGGCCAGGGCGATGCGGATACTCATGGGCTATTCCCCCTCCTCCCAGGTACGAATGTCCTCGCCGTACCAGAAGGCGCGCGGGATCTTCAAACGCCGGGCGTAGGCCCATACCTCCTCCGGGGAGGTGGCCGTGTAGAGCCAGGCGACACTGTGCCCGCTGTGCCGCAACGCGTCGACCCGGGCCAGGTTCTCCTCGGTCACCGGGCCGCCGACGACCACATCGGGCGTCCAGCGGGGGAGAGGCGCTCGCTGGGCTTCCCGAGCGCGCAGGGCCCGGTCCAGCGCGATGGCAAACCCGACCGCAGGTTGCGGGGGGCCGAACTTCCCCACGAGATCGTCGTAGCGTCCTCCGCTGAGGAGGGAGACCCCTAGCCCGGGCACGAACCCCTCGAAGGTGATGTCCGTGTAATAGGCCATCCCCCGCACCTCTGCCAGGTCCAGGGTGACGTAGGGGATGATGCCGTGGATGTCCAGGACGCGCTTGAGCGCGTGCAGGCGGTCCAGGGCCGCTTCCATGCGCGCGTTGAGGGCGATCTCCCGGGCTTGAAGGAGAACGTCCTCGCCACCGTGGAGGTAGGGGAGCCGGAGGAGCGCCTGCCGCGCGGGCCCCTGAATCCCCCAGCGGGTGATGAAACGTTGCACGTCGGGCGCGCTTTTGCGGTCGAGCGCGGAGCGGAGTTCGTCCGCGGCCTTGGGGGGCAGGTTGAGCGCGTCCAGAAGCCCCCGGAAGAATTCCATCTGGCCCAGGACGAGGCGAAAGTCGCGCAGGTTCAGCGCGTGAAAGGATTCCACGGCCAGGGCCAGGATCTCCCCGTCCCCCTCTACAGAGGCGACGCCGATGAGCTCGACACCGGCCTGGTAGAATTCCCGCTGCAGGCCGGCTCGGGGTTCGTTGTAGCGGAAGACCTGACCGCTGTAGAAGAAGCGCTGGGGAAAGGGCTGGTCGAAGAGCTTGCTACCGACGAGCCGGGCCGTGGGGATGGTCATGTCCGGGCGGAGGACCAGCATCTTCCCATCCCGGTCGAAGAAGCGATACATCTGCTCCTGGAGGAGGGGCCCTGCGCCCGTGTTCAGCGTTTCCGCGTACTCGAACGTGGGGGGGATGAATTCCGTGTACCCCCAGCGGCGGAACACGCCCCGGAGGGTTTCTGCCACGGCACGCAAGTGGGCTGCTTCTTCCCAGAAGCGGTCGATGATGCCGTGGGGCAGAGGCCACCCGGGCGGCCGATGTCCGTTAGAGAGTCCGATGTCCTTGCGCCAATCCATGAGTGCTTTCCCGGTCTCCGATCTTCAATCTCCCACCCTTCCAGTGTATCACAAAGGAAAATCGGGCATCAAAGCGGGGCCTGGGGCAAGCGCAGGATGAAGGTGGTCCCGCGACCGGGGACGCTTTCCACCTGCACACTGCCCCCGAGGCGGGCCATGAGGGTCTTCACCCACCAGAGACCGAATCCCAGCTTGTGGGGTTTCGTCCCCCGCCGGGGGGAGACCGCGAAGTCGAAGATGCGGTCCTGGAGCTCCCGAGGGATGCCCGGGCCGCTGTCCCGCACCCGGATTTCGACCCCGTCCCCGACCCGTCGGCCCGTGATGTGGAGTTCGCCCTCCCCCTCCATGGCCTCGACCGCGTTCTGGATGAGGTTGACGAAGACGAGGGTCAGGCTCTGGCGTCCTGCCATGACGGGGGGCAGATCCTCCAGGGCCGCAACGTGGACCCGAAGGGTGGGGGGAAGGGGGACCGCGTCCAGCGCGTCTCGGACGCACTCGTGAAGGTGGACGGGGCCCCGTTGAATGGGGCGCAGGAGGACGAGGCTATCGCGCACGTGCCGCAGGGCGTCCCGCGCGCTTTCCTGGATGGCGGCCAGCGTGTGGGCCAGATAGGGGTCCTCTGCCAGTATGTCCGCGTATTTCTCCTGGATGGCTTCCACGCGGACGGGGATGGTACCGACTTTGTTGTTCAGGTGGTGGAGGACGTTGGCCGCGATGTCCCCCAGGGCTGCGAACGTCTCGGCCACCGCGTGTTGTTCCTGGGCGGCCTGGAGTTCGGCCTGACGCCGCGCGTTGTGCACGGCCAGAGCCGCGTAGTGCCCCAGGATGGAGAGCACTTTCTTGTCCCAGTCGGATGTGTCGAAGTCCACCGTGTCCGCGGCCGCGGCGTACAGGGTGAACGCGCCCACGGGTTCGGCGGCGTCACCGGCCAGGAGGGGGACGACGAGCGCAGCCCCCCATCCCTGTTCCCGCGCCAGGTCCGGCCGGTAGAAGCGGGGATCCTGCCGCACGTCCGGGGAGGTGACGGGACCGCGGGAACGTACGGCTTCTCCGGCCAGGCTGCCCTGCACGGGGATGCGGTCTCCGGGAGGGTGTTCCGGGCTGTGCGCGGTGAGCACCAGGTGTTGCTCTTCCAGAAGCCATATGGCCGCGGCCTTCCCGTCGAGGAGTTCCAGCGCCCGCCGGATGATGTGCTCCAGGACGACGTCCAGGGAGTCGGTGAGGACTTTCCAGGCGATGTCCTGGAGGGCGTCGAGGAGGCGCGCTTCCTGGATGGCGATGACGGCCTGGGTGGCCAGCGCCTGGAGGAGTTGGCTGTCTTCCTCGTCGAACGCGGCCACCCGAGGGCTTTCCAGGTTGATGACCCCCTCCAGTCGCCCGTTCGCCCCGATGAGGGGCACGGCCAGCTCGGACCGCATTTCCAGGTCGTAATCCAGGGGGTAGTAGATGCGGGACCAGGGGGAGAGGCGCACGTCGTCGATGCACAGGGGTTGTCGGTGTTTGGCGACCCACCCGGTGATGCTGGTGGTGTTGATGGGAAGGGATTCCACCGCGGGCCGACTCAGGCGTTCCCCCGCGATGGCCTTGGTCACCAAATTCTGGCCGGAGGGGTCGACGAGGCGCAGGATGCCGTACCGGGCATGGGTGACTTCGAGGGCCATGGAGAGGATGGCTTCCAGGGTGTCCTGAAGGCGCAGACGGGAGGAGATGAGCATGCCCGCCCGTCGCAGCCGCTCCAACCCCTCCCAGGGGCGGCGCTTTTCCCCGCGTTCGGGGCGCGAGGGGAAGGCGCGGTGCAGGGCCAGGGTGGTCAAATGGGCCAGGCTTTCCGCCACGAGGAGGTGGTCCCCCGCGGGCGGGGAGGGCGTCCGCCAGAGGAAGCCCAACACGCCCAGGGGACGTTCCCCCCGCATAAGGGGATAGCAGCTCAGGGCCCCCTGGGAGGTGACTGTGTGCAGCGGGGATCGGTCACGAAGGGCCCGGGTGCCCCACCCTTCCTCGGCGAAGATGGCTTCCGGCGCGGGGAGGGGGCCCGTGCCCAGGTGCAGGGGGGTGTGCCCGGGGAGGACATCCTCCAGGAGGTGGACGAACACCGCGCGTGCGGGCGTGATGTTCAGGGCCTGCTCCGCGACCCGGCGCAGCGTGCCTTCCAGGTCCCCGCTGTTGGGTCCCATCTGTTCGATGTACGTTGCCAGTCGGTTGAGCTCCCTGAGCGCGGAGGTCATGGATGTCATTGGGTTCCCACCCTTGCCACATATGCCTGTACTCGCGGCGAGATTCGGTGGAGACTTCCGACGTCATTCGTCATTCGTCACCCGTCATGCGTCAGGCGCCGGTGAGGACGTCGGCACTGGAAGCGCAATGACGTGATGCGTGATTCGTAATGCGTAACTTGAAGATAAGTTGGCTTTGTAGAGTTCACTTTGTCTTCGAGCTAGGCAGTTACTCGTTACTCGTCACTCGTTAGCCGTAGGCCGCAGGCCTTCGCTAGGATGAGCCGGGCGGTTTAGCGCCCGGCGCTGCCGGGCCGACCTCGTCCTCGTACCCCCCTTAATCGTTAATCGTCAATCGTTAATCGTTGTCTTTCCACGCCGGCTGATTACTCGTTACTCGTGACTCGTTAAAGGTACCACACGTGAGGCGGGGTTTGTCAAGATCGCGCGAATGACGGCCTTCACCTTCTTCTCTTCCGAATGCGGGGCAGGAGATAAGGGCTTGACCTGGATTTCCGACGTTTCCGTGACTTCGGAAGTC
>WGAA01000357.1 GCA_015489285.1 Anaerolineae bacterium
AGTCGACGGCCTTCCTTCGCCCCCTCCGCGACCTCCGATCCCCGAAAGCGACGTGCCCATCCCCCCTGGGTGAGCATGACCCAGACCTGGGGACTTTCCTCCGGCCAGGGAACGGCCAGGGCGACTTTCTCCTCCCCGCTCAGGGGGACGCAGGAGTCGGATTCCCCCTCGCCCACCCCGCTCAGGGGAATATCCTCCACGGGGATCAGGTGGGTGCGGAAGGCGGTCGTGAGGAGGAGGATGTGTTCCTCCTCCGGGAGGACGAGGAGCGCGGTTGCGCGGTCGTCGCCGGGTAAGACCATGTCCTTTACCCCCTTCCAACGGGGGGGACGGGGATCGTACGCGTTGACGGGGGTGCGCTTACAGCGTCCCCGCGCGCTGAACTCGACCACCATCCAGTTGGACGGATATAAAGGCTTTTCCACGTGTTCCGCGGTCTTCATCCGGCGACCTCCTCCTGACGAATTCGGCCGTTATCAGAAGAGGCCGACAATGCGCCCCTCTTCGTCGATGTCCACGTTCTCCGCCGCGGGATGGGTGGGCAGGCCGGGCATCGTGCGGATTTCCCCTGCCAGGGGGTAGATGAAGCCCGCGCCCACGGCCGCGCGCACGTCCACGATGGGGAAGGTGAATCCGGTGGGCGCGCCCTTCAGCTTGGGATCGTGGCTCAAGCTGAGGTGGGTCTTGGCGATGCAGATGGGCAGGTTGCCAAAGCCCGAGGCCTCGTACCGTTTGATCTGCCGTTCGGCCTTGGGTTCGTACTTCACGTCCGCGGCCCCGTAGATCTCCTTGGCAATGGTCTCGATCTTCTTCTTGATGGGCCAATCCAGCTCGTAGAGGAAACGGAATTCGTTGGGCTGGTCCGCGGCCGCGGCCACGGCTTCGGCCAGGGGTACCGCGCCCTTGCCCCCCTCGGCCCAGTGGGTGGCGACCACCGCGTCGAAGGCACCGGCGTCGCGGGCAATGCGCTTGATGGCCTCGTACTCGGCCTCGGTGTCCGTGGGGAAGGCGTTGATGGCCACGACCACGGGCACGCCGTGCTTGCGCACGTTCTCGATCTGCTTGATCATGTTGGCCGCGCCTATCTCCACATCCTCCACGTTTTCTTCCAGGAGTTCAGGCGGCAGCGGCTTGCCGGGCACGATCTTGTACTTGCCCGTGTGGGCCTTCAGGGCCCGCACGGTGACGACAAGCACCGCGGCGTCGGGCTTGAGGCCACTGTAACGGCACTTGATGTTGAAGAACTTCTCCGCACCGATGTCCGCACCGAACCCGGCCTCGGTGATCAGGTAGTCCGCGGCGCGGATGCCGATGAGATCGGCCAGGATGGAGGAATTCCCGTGGGCGATGTTCGCGAAAGGCCCGGCGTGGACCAGGGCAGGGGTGTTCTCCAGGGTTTGGAGGAGGTTGGGTTTGATGGCCTCCATCATGAGGACGGTCATCGCCCCCGCGGCCTTGATGTCCTCCGCGGTGAGCGCGCGCCGCTCACTCTTCTTCCCCCGCGTGTACCCCCAGACGATGCGCCCCAAGCGTTGACGCAGGTCCTTCAAGCTCGTGGTCAACGCGAGGATGGCCATCACTTCCGAGGCCACCGCGATGTCGAAGCCCGTCTCCCGGGGGACCCCATCGGACTTGCCCCCGAGGCCGATGACGATGTTGCGCAGCGCGCGATCGCTGATATCCACCACCCGACGCCAGGTGATGCTGAAGGGGTCCACGTTCAGGGGATTCCCGTGGTGCAGGTGGTTGTCGATCATCGCGGCGAGCAGGTTGTTCGCCGCGGCCACCGCGTGGATATCCCCGGTCAGGTGGAGGTTGAATTGCTCCATAGGAACGACCTGGCTGTATCCTCCACCTGCGGCCCCACCCTTGATGCCAAAGGTGGGACCCATGCTGGGTTGCCGGATGGCGATGACGCTCCGTTTGCCCAAATGCTTGAAGGCCTGCCCCAACCCCACCGTCGTCGTCGTCTTTCCCTCTCCCAGGGGGGTAGGGGTAATGGCCGTGACGAGGATGTACTTGCCTTTGGGACGGTCCTTCAGCTTCTCCAAAACGTCCAGGTGGATCTTAGCGATGTAATTCCCGTAGAGGTCCAAATCGTCGGGGGTTAACCCCATCATCTCGGCAATTTCCTGGATGGGGCGTAACTGAGCTGCTTGGGCTATTTCCAGGTCTGTAGGCATGACGACCGCTCCTTTGCGTGTGTGAGGCATAAAGCCGCGTGACCGGGCCACGTTGTCTGACAACCGACGTGTCCATTTTACCCCAAGTGGGGAAGAGGTGGCAAGGCGGACCCAAGCAGGGGTGAACGAACCGGAACGCGTCGACCCAGGGCCCCCGCCCAAAGATGGGTAACGAGTGACGAGTAACGAGTAACCGGATGGCGCGGAAAGACAACGATTAACGATTGACGATTAACGATTAATAAGGATGGCGTAGGGACAGGGTTGGCCCAACGCTACATCGTGAGTAACGAGTAACGGAGTAACGAGTAATTGGTTGGCGTGGCAGCAAGGTTCTCGCCACAGAGCCGAGCTTGTC
>WGAA01000358.1 GCA_015489285.1 Anaerolineae bacterium
GCTTCGGCCACCCCGGATTCTCCTTCCTGAAAGGCCACGAAGAGGGAGGGCACTCCTTCTCCCTCTTGCCGGGGGAAGGATTCCAGGGCCTGTTCCACGGCCCGGCCCACTGCCCAGTACACCGAACGTTCCTGGGCAAAGCGGACTTCGGCCTTACGGGGATGGACGTTCACGTCCACGAAGCGGGGATCTATGCGAATGTCCACCACGGCTACCGGCTTCCGTCCGGCGGGAATGCGCCCGGCATAAGGGCGTTCCAGGATGACGGCTAACAGGCCGGAACGGATGGGGCGGCGGTTGACCGTGAAGAATTGGGCCTGCCGGTTCGGCTTGCTCACGTGCGGGGAAGAAATCCAACCGTGCACCCGCAAATCCCCCGCCTCCCAGTGGATCTCCACCAGGTGGTCGGCCACATCCCGGCCGAGCACTTGACCGATGCGTTGTGGCGCGGGGGCCGGGGGGAGATTCAGGACCTGACGTTTGTTCACCGTCAGGCGGAAGGCGACTTCGGGGAAGGCGAGCGCGTAGCGCACGACGGTTTGGTGGACCAGTTCCCCCTCCCGCAGGGGGGATTTGAGGAATTTCCGGCGAGCAGGCAGGCGAGCGAACAAGCGGCGCACAATGACCTGCGTGCCCACGGGAGAGGCCGCGGGACGTACCCGGACTTGCGGATCATCGGGGGAGGAGAGGGCACGGGTGCCCTGGACGGCCTGGGCCGTGCGGGTCAACAGCTCCACCTCGGCTACCGCGGCAATGGCCGCCAGGGCCTCCCCGCGGAAACCAAACGTGCGGATGGCGTGCAAATCCTCCACGGTGTGCACCTTGCTGGTGGCGAAACGCTCGAAGACCAGGGGCACGTCCTCCGCCGCGATCCCCACGCCGTTATCCGCCACACGGATGAGAGACATCCCCCCGTCCCGGATCTCCACGTCCACCACCGTCGCGCCCGCGTCCAGCGCGTTTTCGATCAACTCCTTCACCACCGACGCGGGGCGTTCGACCACCTCACCGGCCGCGATCCGTTCGGCCACCTGGGGAGGCAATTTACGGATTCGAGCTTCTGTACCCATCTCCCGCTTCCAACGATCCGGCAGGGGTTTTACCCTCCCGGATCCTCCGTGGTATAATTTTCTCGGTCGATTCTCGGTCGACCGGTCAGCGACAGAACATGTAGAATCGGACTGGGGCTACGCCTTTTGGTCGTACCCCGGGGGAATGATACCGGGGATGGGCTAAATTGCCAAGGCGCGTGAAAAAACGCCGCGCTCCCCGGTTGCAGAATATCCCCTCCGTCCTCAAGAACACAGGCGCCCTTGTCTCCGGATGCGACCGAGGGTCGTTCCTCAAAAATCCGGTAACGAAGGAGGGCCGCCATGAAGCGACAGAAAAGGTGGTACACGGTTAGCGCTGTTCTCCTCATCTTCGCCCTGGTGCTGACCAGCTGCGGCGGAGCAGGCACCCCAACGCCTACACCCACCGTCCCCACTCCCACGCCGCAAGCACAACCCACCTCTCCGGTGGCCGCGGGGGAGTGGGAACACACGGTGACGCTCACCGCGCTGGCGTACAGGAAGACCCCCCAGGGGGCCAAAGGGGCATCCAACACGGTCACGATCACCGTGCGACGGAAGAAGGAACCGCGGCTGCGCGTGGGCTTCTACGACACGGAGGTCGGTGGTACGGGCGCGATGTGGAGGGCCTCCGGCTGGACGGCCGTCACCGTGGCCTGCATGCTCCTGGGCGTCAACCCGCAAATGTTCGACTTCACCTTTGACGCAGGGGGAGGGTACATCGACGGCCCCAGCGCGGGGGCACTGACGACCATCGGCGTCCTGGCAGCCCTCCTGGGAGACACCCCGCGCGACGATGTCACCATGACGGGGACCATCAACCCCGACGGCACCATCGGGCCTGTCGGCGGAATATCCCATAAGCTCGAAGGGGCGAAGGCTGCCGGAAAGAAGGTGGTCCTCATTCCCGCAGGACAGAGGTACGATTACGACGAGAACCTGAAAAAGCAGGTCGACCTGGTCAAGAAAGGGAAGAAGTTGGGACTGGACGTCCGGCTGGTGAGCAACATCTTCGACGCGTATCGGATATTCACGGGGAAACCCCTTCCCATGCCGCGCCCCACAAACACGGCCCAGCTTCCTCCCCGGGCCTTCGACAAGTTAGAGGCTGGGGCCCATTACTGGCTCAGCCGATACGAAGATGCCCGTCACCGAATCGACAACTTGCCCGAGGAGATCCGCCAAGAGCGTATTCCCACGTACGGGGATGAACAAGCCCGCCTGGCCCGCTCCGCGCTGGAGCAGGGGATGGCGGCCGTGGCCTACCAGCGGGCCATGGAGGCCGCGGTGGACGCGGAGACAAGCTTGCAGGCCGGCCTGCTGGACGAGCTGTACAACGAAAACCCCGACGATCTGCAGAAACTCATCAACCACGTAAAGGCCGCCCGCTCGAGCCAGGAAACCATGCAGAGCGTCATCGAACGGCTGGCCGCGGAGCAACCGCGCACGGTGAGCGACGCCATTGCCCTGGCCGACGGATGGTCCGTGCTGGCCGATGCCTGGGGGGCCAACGTGGACGGGGATGCCGCAGTACAACGCTTCATCCAGGCCATGCAAAAGGCCCAACAGGGCGAAGAGGTCGACATGGAGCAGACCATCGACCTCCTGTGGGAAGCCGTCTACTACTACACTCTGGCCAACCTGGAGTTGGAGATCGCCCGTCAGAGCGCGGAGATCGGCCTCGGCTTTGGCTCCTCCCCGACGCCCGAGGCCGACCGGCTGCTGGCCATGGCCGAACTTATGCGCCACGCGGCCGAGGCAAACATGGCCCTTTTCGAAAGCGTCGTCCTGGACGAGGCCATTGCCAAACCCCGAGGACTTTCGCGGGAGGTGGCCCGCAACCTCCTGGCCCAGTGGGACAGTCTCTTCGAATCCGCGTGGCTTTCGCGCTTGGGTTATCAGGCGCTCCAGGAGGAGGTGTGGGAAGAACCGGCACACGCGCTCCTGGAGCTCGGTGCCAGCTTGAACATGTGGGCCGGAACGGCTGCCCTCATCGCCAAGTACTACAGCTTGGGGGCGCAACTGGATGAGGAGGGGAACCTGACCGGATTCCGCAACGAAAAGGCCCTGGTGGAAATGTTGCGCCTGGCCGAAACCCGTGCCCGGGAGATGGTGGACCTGACGGCCCAGGAGGATCCCGTGTGGCCCCTCTTCTACCTGAACGTGGCGCAAATATGGCGTCAGGGGGAACCCGAGGACCAGCTCTGGGCCCTGTACTACTACTGGGACTCCATTGCCGAGGCCCACATGACCGCGTACTTCTCCGGGTTTTACGGTGACGCGATCAAGGAGGAGCTACGCCGCACAGGCCGGCCTGTAGACCTGTTGTACATCTGGGATCTCCCTGCCCGACGGTAAAGAGGCCGGGGTTCCGAAGTCCCGCCGGCTTCGGAACCCCGGATCCCGGGTCGCTTGATGAGCCGGGCGCTAAACCGCTCGACCCATCAAGCCCTGCGGCCTGGAGGAACGAGTAACCGGCTGGCGCAAAGGCAGGGTTATCCCAGCAGCGCCACACCGACTCCCCCTTTAGCGCAGGAGACCTCTCTGCTCACCATAGCAAAAGCCCTGCGGCCTCACGCAGGAGAAATCCGCAGGGCTTTGACTCCACTCCCCCTTTCACCTCATCCAATCCTCTCTCCTCACGAAGGTGCCCGTTTCTCGTGAATGGGTACCAGGAAGAGGAAACAGGGAGCCGATTGGGCCAACCGTTCGGCCGTACTGCCGATGAACACCCGGTCCAGCCCCCCACGGCCGTGGGTAGCCATCATAATCAAGTCCACATCCTCCTTCCGGCTGACCTCCAGGATGGTCTCCGCGGCTTCGGAGCCGGTAATGAGCGCCCGAACGTTGTGCCCCTCTGCCCGCAAGACGCTCACTATACCCTCCAAATACTTCTCCGCCTGGGCAATAGCTTCTCGGCGTAGCCGCTCAATAAGATCCGCCATCGGGCCGTACAGATCCGCTTCGGGCACGACGGGGACGTGAAGCAGGATGATCTCCGTGTGGAAGGAGGTGTCGATGGCTCGCACGTACGGCAACACCCGCTCGGCGAACTCCGAGCCGTCCAGAGGAACGAGGATCTTCCGAAACTGCGGTTTTTGAGCGCGTTCGTCCGCGCTCAGAGGTACCATGAGCAACGGCTTCACGCTAAGCTGCAAGATCTTCGCGGCCGTGCTGCCCATGACCCAGCGGGAAATTCCCGAACGTCCGTGAGTGCGGATGATGACCACATCCGCGTTGAGCTCCTGGGCCAACGTGTTGATGGTTTCCGCCACGGGGCCTACGCCTACCGTGTATTCCACTTTCACCCCTTCCGCCTGCAAACGCTCGGCCACGGATTTCAGATAAGCCTCCCGCTCCTGACGTCCTGTCTCGATCTTGGCATGGGTGGAAGGCAATGCGATTAAGCCCCGCCCAACGCGCAGGACGGAAACCAGGGTGATCTTCGCCTCGTAAGCCTTGGCCAGAGTGACGGCGAGAGGTAGGACGCGTTCCGAATAAGGAGAACCATCCAACGGCACCAGCAGATGTCGGGGTTTCGCCACAGGACCACGCCACCGCTCCCCGGGTGCGGGCAACGGTTGCCATAGCCCCTCACTGGGCAGGACAAGCACCGCTTCTTCCATGACCAAGGCGCCTTCCCCTGAAGGGACGCCGATACCCCACATGGCCTCCTCCAGCTCGCCCAGGCGCTCTTTCAAGGGAGGAGGAGGTCCAAGCTTGCTGCGGAAGTAGGTGAAGGCTGCGTAGAGCAGCGGGATGAGGACGAAATACATCCAGGCGCCTTCCTTGAGCCGCTCCGCGAAGATGATGACGGTGGCAATCGTCGTCAAGAGCGCGGCCAACACACTCCC
>WGAA01000359.1 GCA_015489285.1 Anaerolineae bacterium
GACAAGCTCGGCTCTGTGGCGAGAACCTTGCTGCCACGCCAACCAATTACTCGTTACTCCGTTACTCGTTACTCACGATGTAGCGTTGGGCCAACCCTGTCCCTACGCCATCCTTATTAATCGTTAATCGTCAATCGTTAATCGTTGTCTTCACGCCATCCGGTTACTCGTTACTCCGTCACTCGTTACGTTCAGCGCCCGGCGCCGCTCCCCACGACCCGGTTGAAGATGCGCGCGATGAAGTCCCGCTCCAAGGCCAGCGTCGCCTCCTTGTCCCCCTGTAAGGGCGCCGTGACTTTGAACATAACGACCCCGCGAGATAAATCCCGGCTCTTATCCGGCCAGACGTAAAAGTAGAGGACCAGGTGCGTCCACTCGTTCTTCCGGGCCTCGACCTCCAGGGCACGGATGCTCCCCCCCTGCAACGGCACATCCGCGGAGGCCACCTCCGTCGTCCACCCGTCGGAGATGTAACAGATTTCCGTGGGGTGGAAGCTCCGCACCTGGCGACTGCCGATGAGACTCAACCAGACGAACCGCCCGTCCGGACGGGTGTACTTGCGCCGCACGTACTGCTCCGGTTCCAGCAAAATGAACACTTCCACGTTCGTCTCGGGCACATCCACCCCACGCCATTCCCCCAACGTCACGGGAAGGGCCGAAAGGTCGTGGTCCAGGGAAAAATCGTAGGGGGAGGTCACCACCCGCTCGTATGGGGTCCTGCGCCACGTGTCGATATCCACCACCCACGTGGACCCATCCTCCCGTGGGCCGAAGAAGAGGTCGGGTCGCGTGAGGACGAGGGCCAATCCCCCCAAAAGCAATATTCCCAGTGCTAAAACACGTCGGTACGAAGTTCCCGACATCGAACCCCCCAGGAGATGAGAATGAGCGCGACGAACGCCGCCCCCAGGAACACATACCCCGCATACGTGTGGTAGAAGTGGAAGCCCGCCTCCACCCCCCACCGATGCGCCACAATGATGAGGCTGATGACCCGGGCCACATTGCCCACGAAGGCGATGGGAAATGCACTGAGCAGGAGGATGACCCGCCCCCACCAGGGACCGCGCACGAGAAAGGCAAAGAGAACACTCAACGTCACCAAGGCCATTATGGAACGCAGCCCACTACACTGGGCCCCCACCACCAGATCCGTCCCGGGCAGGGAAACCATGTTCCCGTGGACCTCCACCGGCACCCCCAGGAGCCGCACGACCCGACCGGCCCACCATCCTGCCCAATGGCTCAGCGGCACACTGGCCGCCTCCACGAAGGGCAGAGGTACGGCCAGGAGCGCGAAGAGGAAGGGGAAACCCACCCGGCGCATCACCCTGCTGCCCCCCCACGTCCACACGAGGGCCGCGGCCATCCCGATCCACGCCATCGCGGCCACATACTCCACGTGGGAGCGCAAGGCCGCGAGGTACAGGACCACGGTAACGGCCAAAGCCACCAACCCCGCGGAGGACTCTCGCCACTCCTCCCGGGGAGGGCGCAAACGCCAGAAGAGGTAGAGGGCCAGGGGGAAGACCAATATGCCGTGGGAGTAAAAATCGTTCCCCTGCCACTGCTGCCACAGCCACCGCAAGACCGGCCATCCCAGGACCAGCCACACGAGGACACTAACCGATTGCATCACACCTCCAGCACCACGGGCAAAATCATCGGGCGGCGCCGGGTATGCTTGTAGCACAACTTGCTCAGCGCCTCCTTGATCTTCACCGTCAACGTGGGCGCGGCAATGCCCGGACGTACCAGCTCCCGGATGGCCCGTTGGGCCTCCTCGATGAGGGGGGGCGCGTCCTCCGGGTCGATAAAGCCCCGGGTCAAAATCTCCGGGCCCGTCGTCAACGTCCCCGTCTGCACGTCCAGGGGCACAATGGCCACCAGGAAGCCATCCTGGGACAGGTGGAAGCGGTCGCGCAGCACGACCTCCCCGATATCCCCGATGCCGGCCCCATCCACCAGCACGTACCCCTCCGTCACCTGACGGCCGGGGCGAATCCCCTTCCCGTCGAAAAGCACCTCCTGTCCGCTCTCCACCACCAGGATATGGTCCGGTGGAATGCCCGTCTCCTCGGCCAGGCGGGCGTGCAACACCAGATGGCGGTATTCCCCGTGAATGGGGATGAAATTCCGCGGCCGCGTGAGGGTCAGCATCGTCCGGTAATCCTCGCGGCTCCCGTGCCCGGAGACGTGGACGTCGAACAGGTCGTGATAATACACCTCCGCGCCCAGGCGGAACAAATTGTCGATGGTGCGGTTGACCAGCTCCTCGTTCCCCGGGATGGGTTCCGCGGAGACGATGACCGTATCCCCCTTGCGGATCTGGATGTGTCGGTGATCCCCCAGGGCCATGCGAACCAGGGCCGAGGTGGGTTCCCCCTGGGATCCCGTGCACACGATGAGGACCTTGCTGGGGTCCAGGGTGTTCATCTGCTCGGGGGTGAGGAGCTCATCCCGGGAGATTTCCAGGTACCCCAGATCGATGGCCATCCGCACGATGTTGACCATGCTCCGGCCGACGACGCCCACCCGGCGGTCGAACCGGCGGGCGATGCGGATGAGCTGCTGGATGCGGGAGACGTTCGAGGCGAAGGTGGAGACGATGATCCGGCCCTTGGCCTTGGCGAAAATCTGCTCGAAATTCCGCTCGATTTCCCGCTCCGACGGGGTGTAACCGGGAACTTCCGCGTTGGTGGAGTCGGAGAGGAGAAGGGCGACCCCTTCTTGACCGTAGGCTTTCAACTTATCCACCTCGGTCAGGCGTCCGTCCACGGGGTAGTCGTCGAACTTGTAATCGCTCGTGTGCAGGATGAGCCCTTTGGGCGTGCGCAGGACCACCCCCACCGCGTCGGGGATGCTGTGACACACGTGGAAGAACTCGACGACGAAGTCCCCCAGCTCCAGCACGCTGTTCTCGTCGATAACGCGCACATCCTCATCGCGCAACTTGTGTTCCTTCAACTTGAGGTTGACCAACCCCGTGGTCAAGCGGGTGCCGAAAATGGGGACATCCACGTCCAGCTGCTTCAACACGTAGGGCAATGCCCCGATGTGGTCCTCATGTCCGTGGGTGAGGATGATCCCTTTCAAGTGGTCCTGCCGTTCGATGACGTAACTCACGTCGGGGATGATGATGTCCACGCCGAGCATGTCGTTGGTGGGGAACATCAACCCCACATCGACGATGACCATCGAGTCCCCGTACTCGTAAACCATCATGTTGCGGCCGATCTCCCCCAGGCCGCCCAGGGGAATGATATGCAATACGTCGTCCAACGTTCCCTCCTATAACTCCGGCGCGATGCCGCGCGCGATGTAGTCCGTCTTGCCCTGGCCCAACCATCCCATGAGGAAGTGATATAGGGCAAAGAGCTCCAGGGCGAACGGCAAATATCCCAGGTACCCCAGCAGGGGCATTTCGAACAGGTGACAGCAGTCCACGAAGGGGACGGTGTAGACCCATTTGGGGTAGCTGTACACGTTCCACATTTCCCAGAAGAAAGCGGTGACCAGGACGCCGCTCCACAGGGCCGCGATGGGCCGCCAATCCCCCCGCTCCGTCCAGTGCAACAGGTGCGTGTTCCCCAGCCAGACGTTGAGGGGTTCCAGGATAAGGTAGACGCATCCCCAGATGAGGAAGAAGAAGTAATGAGGCCACAGGAGCATGAGGGCCAGCATCCCCCACCCGGCCAGGAAAAACCCCAGGGTCACGGGCAAACTCGCGGGCACGCGGGGGCCCCGACGCCAGCGGGGGAAGCCCCCGGTCAGGCCGGAAAGCCATTCCGCGGTGCCGAACACCGCGGGCATGACGGTGGAGAAGCTCAAGGTGGCCCAGAACCCGTAGGCGGCATTGGAGAAGTACTCCGCGCCCAGGTAGTGCCAGTTCTGAAGGCGGGCATTGAACCACTCGAACAGCCACCACCCGGGAGCGGAGAGGATGAACAGGCCCACGTATTTCCGCGGGCTCCGGGCGTACAGGGATGTGCCGTGGGCGCGAAAGGCCAGCGCGTCCACGGTCAACGCATACCCTACCCACAGGGGGAAGAAGGCCCAATAGGTGCGCAGTCCGGGCAGGAACCAGTTGACGGGCCAGAACACGGCGATGAGTCCCAGACCCAGCCAGCCCCGTCGTGGCCACGGATACCTTGTCTTAGAACGCGTAAGCCCTCCTTTCATTCCTCTTCCGTCGTGACCCCTTCCTGCGTGGTCAGTGAACGGATAAGTTCGCCCAGCTTGCGGAAGTCTTCCTCCAGCGCGGGTTGCCACTTCGGTTGGTACAACCCTGCGGCCGGATGAAACATGGGGAAGAAAAGGCGCTCCCCCAGCCAACGGGGTTGACCGTGCACTCGAGATATGGACGCGCCGGGGAAGAAGTGATGCAACGCGAAGCGTCCCAGAGTGACGATGACTCGGGGATTCACGATCTCGATCTGGCGGTCCAGGAACGGGGAACAGGCCCGGATTTCGTCGGGCAAGGGATCGCGGTTGTTCGGCGGGCGACATTTCACGATATTGGTGATGAACACATCCTCGCGACGCAGACCGCTCTTCTGCAACAGGGAATTCAAATACCGTCCTGCGGCCCCGACGAACGGTCGGCCCTGCTTGTCCTCGTAGTAGCCCGGCGCCTCCCCGATGAACATGACCAGCGCATCGGGACGGCCCTCACCGGGCACCGCGTGCGTGCGCCCCGTGTGAAGCCGACAACGGGTACACCTGCGGATCTCTTCCTCTATTTGGCGTAAAAGCGCTTCCCGCTGCGAAACCTCCATAAAGCACACCGGTCCAAGAAAAATCATCGGCTTCCATTATACCCCATCATGGCGTGGGCACAAGGTTGGTCCTGCATCGCCGGGCGCTAAACGTAACGAGTAACCGGATGACGTAAGGATAAGGTCGGCGTGGGGATAAGGAGTTTGGGAGGAAAACAACGATTAACGATTGACGATTAACGATTAAAAGGGCCGGCGTGAAGACAAGGTTGTCCCTATAACGCCAACGTGGCCTCGAGTTACGCATTACGCATCACGGATTACGTCATCACTCCCAGCTGCGCCTCCAGCGCCGACGTCCTCACCGGCGCCTGACGTCTGACGAATGACGCCCGACGCCTGACGCCCCACGCCCCTACCTGAACGATCTTTCATCTTCCCCCCGCAGCCGCGTTCATCCAACATTCATCTTCATCCGCTAGAATGGAGGGGAACACCGAGGAACCTCGGGGGAAGGCCGGGGGACCCCGGTCAAGCCCCGGGCCGGTCCTGTGCGTAATACAGGGGAGAATGGTACAATATGCACGCTATTTGGGAACCCTCATCCAGAACCAACGAGGCGGCCAAGATGTTGATCCTGGTCGTAGATGACGACCCGCCCAGCGTCAAAATGATCTCCTTCCTCCTGAAAGAGGAGGGATACGACGTCATTGCCGCGGCCAACGGAGTAGAGGCCCTGCGGCTGGTGGAAGAACGCGCGCCCGACCTCATCATCCTGGACATCATGATGCCCCACATCGACGGGCTGGAAGTGTGCCGACGCATCCGAGAACGCTCCAACGTCCCCATCATCTTCCTCTCGGCAAAGGGGGAGACGAGCGACCGCGTGTTGGGGCTGGACATGGGAGCCGATGACTACCTGGCCAAACCCTTCGAACCCGCGGAACTGCTGGCCCGGGTGCGGGCCGTGCTACGGCGCACCGAAAGCGGCGCCACCGCGGTCGGCATGACCCGTATCAACCTCTCCGGCTTCCAACTCGACCCCACACTAGGGCGGCTCACCCTCCCCTCGGGGAAAACCGTCAACCTCAGCCCCATCGAAAGCCGTCTCCTCTACACCCTCATGCGCAACGCAGGCCGCACCCTCACCCACAACCAGCTATTCAACAACGTGTGGGGATACGAACACTTCAGCACGCCCAACGAACTCGCCGTCTACATCCGACGCTTGCGACGCAAACTCGAACCGGATCCCGACCATCCCCGCTACCTCATCACCGTGCGCGGAGTGGGATACCGATTCGAACCGGACGAGGCACGATGATGGAAACGATAGTGCACCGCAACAAGCGACACATCCCCCATATCCTCCTGGCCCTCACCCTGGGTCTGATCCTCCTCCTGGGCCTGGGGCTCCTCCTCACCCGAGGAACCGCCCGCGCGGAAGACATCCTCTGGCAGGACTTTGCACCGGAAACGTGGGTAACCCACCTCCCCGTCACCGTCCACGTGCGCGCGGAAAGCACCCGCGCGCTCACCCGCACCCATGCCGCCTACCGCTGGACCACCGACGGGGGGGCCACCTGGACCGAGTGGAAAGAGGACCTGGAAGCCCGCCGGCCCATCTCCACCCGGCTCCTCCTCACCGCAACCATCCCCTCCCTCCCCGACGGGGAAACCCGCAACGGCGTCCAATTCCGGGTCTACACCCAGGACGGGGAAGAGGCCATCAGCCCCCTGTTCCCCCTCCACGTGGACACCCAGGGCCCCACCGTCGAAATCACCGATCCCCGGGACGGGGACGTCGTCGACCGGGTGGAGATCCGGGGGAGGGCCAACGACGCGACCTCGGGCCTGGACTCCGTAGCCCTGCGCATCCTCGACGCCGCGGGAGCGTACTGGGACGGCCACACCTGGATCACCGCCCCCACCTGGATCGATGTGGGGAACACCCCCACGTGGACCTACACCCCGCCCACACCCTGGGGAGAGGGCCCATACACCCTCACCGTGCGGGCCCGGGACAAGGCCGGCCTGGAAACCCTCACCCCACCGCTGCACTTCCGGGTGGACCACTCCCCGCCCGAAGCCCCGCGCGCGGTGCACATCCACCCCTCGGACTGGACGAACCAGAACCTCTTCACCATCACCTGGGAAAACCCGCCCGACCCCGCGGGCATCCGAGCCGTCCACTACACCATAGGACATCCCCCCCTGGGACCGAATGATGGGACCCGCGTGGAAGAAGAAGGCATCTCCCGTCTGGAAGGGATCACCGTAACCGAGGGGGAAACGCCCATCTTCCTCTGGTTGGAGGACGGCCTGGGCCACAGCGACCCCACGCGCGCGGCCCGCGTCGTCGCCCGTTACGACGCCACCCCTCCCGGCGCGCCCTACGCCCTTCAATCCAGCCCCAAAGGATGGCAACACACGAACGACTTCACCCTGACCTGGCGCAATCCCCCCGACCTCTCGGGCATCGTAGCCGCCTACTACCGGTTGGAAAGGGAACCCCAACATCCCACCGACGGCATCCGGGTGGAGGGAGAAGGCATCCGGCGCATCGCCCACATTCGTGTGCCCCGGGAAGGCGTCTTCGACGTGTACCTGTGGCTCGTCGACGCGGCCGGTAACGTGGACCACACCCGCCGCAACGTCCTCACCCGCGCCTTCCGTCTGGACACCACCCCGCCCGTTCTCACCACCGTCATCACCGGCACCCTCGGCCACGAGGATTGGTACACCACCCCCGTCGAAATTCAGATGCGCGCGGTGGACGGGCTCTCCGGGGTGGATCACGTCATGTACCAGATCGACGGGGGCGCATGGCACACAGGCACGCACGTCACCCTGGAGCGGGACGGCGAATACATCTTCGTTGCCCAAGCCGTGGACCGGGCGGGGAACACCAGCGTCCCCCTGACCCACACCCTACGGGTGGACACCACGCCGCCCCATCTCACCTACACCCTCCCCGTCCTGCCCGACGGTCAGGCCTGGTACAAGGAACCCGTGCGCGTCACCCTCCAGGTGGGGGACGATACCTCCGGCCTGGCCCATGTGAGATATCGCCTGGACGGGGGCGCCTGGCAGGACCTGGGGGAGAAGAGGGAACTCCTCATCCGCCGGGACGGAAACCATCGCCTCTGTCTGACCGCGGAGGACCGGGCGGGGAACACCCGCACCGTGGGCCCCATTCCCGTCCCCGTGGACACCGGTCCTCCCGTCACCGCGTACGTCGTCACCGGTCGGGAAGGGGATGGACACTGGTACATCTCGCCCATCACCGTCACCCTCACCCCCACGGACACCGCGTCGGGGGTCGTAGCCACCTACTACCGCATAGATGACGGTCCCTGGCAGGAGGGCACCCAATTTTCCATTGCCGAAGACGGTCGGCACACCATCGAATTCTACTCGGTGGACGCGGCGGGATGGAGGGAACAGGGCTTTCCCACCCCCATCTGGGTGGACACGACTCCCCCGCCCGCGCCCCCGTACATCTGGGCCGAACCCAACGGCTGGACTCGCGTCAACGAGTTCACCCTGCGTTGGGCCACACCCAGCGACCTCTCCCAGGTCGTCGGCGCTTACTACAAGCTGGACGCGCCCCCGACCTCACCCGAGGACGGCACATACGTGGAAGGGGGCCACTTCATCCCCCACCTGCGCGTCCCCAACGAAGGCGCGCACACCGTCTACGTCTGGCTCCGCGACGGCGCGGGGAACGCCAGCATCGAAAACCTGGCCGTCCTGGAACAGGGCCTCAAGTACGATGCGACCCCTCCCACGACCCAACACCACCTCCAGGGACGCCCGGGCATGGCCGGGTGGTGGCGGAGCCCCGTGACCCTGACCCTCACCGTCAGTGACGTCCTCTCGGGGCCCGAGGCCACCTACGTCTCCGTCGACGGGCACGAGTGGACCCGACGCTACCGCCTGACCCTCGGGGCGGAGGGGAAACACAGCGTCCGCTATTACAGCGTGGACCAGGCCGGAAACCGGGAAACCGCCCACGACGTCACCGTCCGAATCGATGTCACCCCCCCACAGACCCCGGATGACCTGGAGATCGTCACCAGGGGATGGCAACACGAAAACCGCTTCATCGCCCGCTGGACCCCGCCGCTGGACCTGTCGGGCATCGGCGGCATCCGTTACACCGTTGGGACCCCGCCCAACGGCCCCGAGGACGGTACCTTCAGCCCCGGACGGACCTCGGCCGTCCTCCGGGCTCCCGGGGAGGGCATTTTCGACGTCTACGTGTGGCTGGTGGACGGCGCGGGGAACGGGGATCCCACCACGGCCAAACATTTCCCCCGGGCCCTCTGGTACGACAACACCCCCCCGGACATGGAGGTCACCCTCACAGGCACTCTGGGGCAGGAGAACTGGTATGTCACCCCCGTCACCCTCACGGTGACCGCGTCCGACGCCGCGTCCGACATGGCCCACATCTGGGTCCAGATCGACGACAATCCTCCGCTGGACTACGAGGGGCCCCTGCGCCTGGACCGGGACGGACGGTATCGGATTCGGGTATGGGCGGAGGATAACGCGGGGAACAAGACGCCCGTGTGGGAGAGGAGGATCGCGATCGACCTCACTCCCCCGACCACACGGATGCACCCCCTGCCCGCGTACATGAGCGACTTCACCCCCCTTCAGGGCAACCTGGTCAAATTCACCGTGCGCTGGGAGGGGGATGACGGCCACGGCAGCGGCATCGCCGGTTACGACGTCCAGGTGAAGGAGGGGCTCCGAGGGCACTGGACCCTGTGGCTGAGCCACACGGAGGAAACCTCGGGCACGTTCATCGGGGAGATCGGACACACGTACTTCTTCCGCATTCGCGCCCGGGACCGGGCAGGGCATGAAGCCGCGTACACCACCGCCCCGCGGGGGGACACGTACACCCACGTGGAACCCGTGCGCAACGGGGATTTCGAGCTGGGCAACTTCCTCTACTGGAGCGCGGCCCGGGTACCCCAGCCCGAAGTGGGCGGTCACGGGCTGAAGCTCACCGTCAAAAGCGCCCCCGGATACACGGGGGATTCCACCCTGGCCGCCTGGCTGGGCGATCCCGAATACGGCGGCGCGGAAAACCCCGGCCTCGTCCCCATCGGCGGCGCGGTCATCTCCCAAACCGTCACCGTTCCCTCCCGTTCCCAGATGCCTCATCCCACCCTGGAGTTCTGGTACCACATGATTACCTGGGACGTCGTCTACTCCCCATCCCATCATCGTTGGCAGGACACCTTCGAGTTCCGCCTTTACGATACGTCCGGCCGGGAGCTGACCCCACCCTGGCGGGAGGGATACCGGGCCCGCAACCATCCCCCCGTCAAAGGGGTGGACTTCGCGGTAAAGCACGATTTGGGATGGCGCCGGGCCCGCTTCGATCTTTCCCCTTACGCGGGACAAACGGTTATACTGGAATTCAGCACGTGGAACCGCTGGGACAACCAGTACAACACATACACGGTCCTCGATGACGTGCGCATCGTGGACACGACCCTGACACCACACCACTATCTCCCCCTCCTTTGGGGAAAGGGCATGCGCCCGGAAGAACCTGAAACGCCTCAAAACCCGCCGGTTCTACCGCAACGCCTCGAGGAGGAGGCGTGGGAACGGTGAGCCGCGGGATAGCCCGACAAGGCCTCGACGAAAACACGACTTCAGGAGATTGACGGATGGCCGAGGAACATCGGCCCGACGAACATCCACAGGCCGCGAACGCACAAGAGGATCCGGAAATCCTCTACCAGCAAGGGATGGACGCGTACCGCCGGCGCCGGTGGGAAGAGGCGCTGGCCGCGTTCACGCGCCTCAAAGAGGTGGATCCCTCCTGGCAAGGCGTGGACGCGCTCATCGACGAGGTGCACTGGTTCATGCAGCTGGAATCCATCGAACCGGGGCGCCGCGCCCAGGCCTTCACTTCAGAAACGCGGCCATCCCGCCGCCACGTGTGGATCAGCATGGTCCTCCTCTTGCTGGCCCTCCTCGTCACCGTCGCCACTCTGGCCGGGTGGGTCCCCACCTTCGGCGACAAGAAGGTGGAGGCCCGCAAACAGGCCCTCTACGAGGAGGGGTACACCGCGCTGGCCGCGGGCGACTATGAGGAAGCCATCCGCTCCTTCGAGGAATTGCAAAAGTTGGCCCCTGACGAGGACGCGGTCAAAGTGGCCCTACGTCAGGCCCGCCGCTTGCAGGAGCTGGCCACCCGTTACGCCCGAGCCCAAAAGGCCATCGAGGAGGGGGATTGGAACACGGCCGCCCGGGAGCTGGAAGCCATCCTGGCCATCGACGCGTCCTACAAGGACGCCGCGGAACTCGCGGTCTACGTCAGTCGCCAGCAACGGCTGGCCGCCCACTTCCAGAAGGGGAAGGAGCTCTTCGACCAGGGACGTTGGGCCGAAGCGGCCGCGGAATTCGAACAAATCCAGCGGCTGGACCGGGATTACCGGGCAGATGTGGTCGCGGAGTACCTGTTCAACGCCTACCTGAACGAGGGGATGCGCCTCATCCGGGAGGAGGGGGACCGACCCGAGTCGGTGCGCCTGGCCCTGCAATACCTGGGAGCCGCGCTGAGCATTCACCCGCGCAACAAGCAGGCCGCGGAGCAACGGCGCCTGGCCTCCATGTACCTGGACGGCCTGCTCGCTTACATGAACGAAAACTGGGACACGGCCATCCGCAAGCTCAGCCAGGTGGTGGAGGCCCAACCCGACTACGCGGGAGGACGGGCCGTACAGTACCTCTTCGACGCGCTGTGGAAGCGAGGGGAGGCGTTGGTGGAAGCGGGCGATTACGAGGGCGCGCTGCCCTATTTCGAGAAGGCCGCAGCCCTGCCCCATCCCGACGCGGAGAAAGCCCAGAACCAGGTCAACCGCCTCAAGGCCGCGCTGGCCCCCGTCCCCACGCCCACCGCGACCCCCACCCCGACCATGCCGCCCCTCCCCACCGCGACCCCCACCCCCCGTCCGACACCGACACCCACCCGCACGCCCACGCCCACGTGGAC
>WGAA01000360.1 GCA_015489285.1 Anaerolineae bacterium
CGGACCCGTTTCCCCCATCCCAGGGAAAACCCGTCCACGGTCACCAGAACCCACCCGTCGTCCCCGGGCGCGTCCAGGGATTCCCCACGTAAGTAGGCGATGACTCGGGGGTCGTCCACGGAGAGGTCCAGGCGGCGCTTGACCATGTCCGGTCGCAGCCACATGGCCAGGGCATGGTCGGGAAGGAAGGTCGTCTGTTTGACCGTGCCCAGCCAGAGCCCGGGCCGCAGGATGCGCAAATCCTGCAGCCGTCCCGGGTTGATGGGGCAGGCGTAAAGCTGGTCGTTTACCAGCATCAACCCGGCCAGCCGGGGCATCTCCACCAGGGTGTCCTCACACCAGGCCTTGTACAGGTTCCACGCGCGGCGGGGCATCCCCTTGGGGCGTTTTGCTTCGGGGACGTTCAGGGGATGGCGTGGGCGGTAGAGTCCTTCCTTGACCATCAGGGCGATGAAGTGCCCCTCCCCTCGCACCTTGTGCGGCCAGAAGCGGAGACATCGTTCCAGGGGGAGGCCCCGAGCCAACTCGGGGTCGATCCAGTCGGGGCGGCCCGGGGACGCTCCCGGTAGGTCCTCCACCGGTTCCAGGGAGAACTCGGGGTGGGCGCGCAGGAAACGGGCGACGACGCCCTCGTTCTCCTCCGGGTTGAAGGTGCAGGTGGCGTACACCAGGTAGCCCCCGGGCTTCACCAGCGGCGCGGCCGCGTTCAACAGGTGGAATTGGCGTTTCGCGTTTCCTTCGACGGCCCGAGGGCTCCAGTGGGCCACCACATCCCGGTTGCGGCGGAACATGCCCTCTCCCGTACAGGGCGCGTCCAGGACGACTGTATCGAAGGCTTCGGGAAACCGGGGATGCAGGTGCTCGATGCGCTCGTTGGCTGCCACCCACACCCGTGCCCCCCACCGTTCCAGGTTCTGGGCCAACACCGTCGTTCGGCGGCGGTCGATATCGTTGGCCAGGAGGAACCCCTTGTCCTCCATCGAGGCCAGCAGATGGGTGGACTTCCCCCCGGGTGCTGCGGCCAGGTCCGCGACCCATTCCCAGGGTTGGGGCGCGGCAACGACGCCGACGGTCATCGCGGTCGGCTCCTGCACGTAGTACAGTCCGGCCGCGTGATAGGGGTGTTTTCCCGGCTCCACCTCGGGGGGGATGTAAAACCCCTCGGGGCACCAGGGGACGGGTTCGAGAGGGAAGGGGGATATCTCCTTGAAACGGGCGACCTCCACCTTCAACGTGTTCACGCGTATGGCACCGGTGGGGGGACGGCGGAGTGCTTCGTAGAACGCGTCGAACTCCTCCGGTCCTAAGAGGTCCCGCATGCGCAGGAGGAAGAGGTCGGGAAGCTGCTCGGGTGTTACAGCGTGTCTCCTGGTTCTGGTCATGTTCCGATTTCCGCCTCCACGGCCTGACGCAACCGGCCGGAATGAACGAGCTCACGGACGGCCTCGATATGGGGGTACATGGGCGCGTCCGTGGGCAGGAAGGGAACGCGCTCCCGAATGAGCGAATAGGCCACCTGTGTGCCCTTGCCCAGGCGGGCAGTCTCGCCCATCGAGCGGCGGCGGAAGTCGATGGCCTGGGCTGCGGCGAAAAGCTCCAGGGCCAGGATCCCCTCCAGGTTGCGCAGGATCCGTCGGGCCTGGCGCGCGGCGATGGGGCCGTTGCTCACGTGATCTTCCCAATTGGCGCTGGTGGGGATGCTGTCCGCGCTGGCCGGGTGGACGAGGGCCTTGTTCTCCGAGGCCAGCGCGGCCGCGGTGTACTGGGTCAACATGAAGCCCGAATTCAGCCCCCCGTGTTCTGTGAGGAATTCGGGCAACAGATGTCGGTTGGCGCACGCGTCCACCAGGCGGTTCAGACGGCGTTCGGAGATGTTCCCCAGCTCGGTCAGGGCCAGGCCCAGGTAATCGTAAGCAATGGCCAGCGGTTCGCCGTGGAAATTCCCTCCCGAAACGGCCTCCACCTCCCCCGTCTCCTCGTCCCAAAAGAGGAGGGGGTTGTCGGTCACGCTGTTCAGCTCGATGTCCACCACCCAGCGGGTGTAGTCGATGGCGTCCAGACACGCGCCGTGGACCTGGGGGACGCAGCGCAGACTGTAAGCGTCCTGGGGGTCGGGGCTGTCGGGTGGACGCAGGAACTGGGAGCCGGCAATGAGACGACGCATGTGTGCGGCAACCCGCTTTTGGCGGGGGAAGGGACGGAGCTCGTGGATGCGCGGGTCGAACGCGTTGGCGATACCCCGAAGGGCCTCCAGGGAGAGCGCGGCCGCGATGTCTGCAACCTTGGCCGCGTTTTCCGCCTCGACCACGGCCAGGCATCCCAGCGCGGTCATCAGCGCGGTCCCGTTCGTAATGGCCAACCCCTCCTTTGCGGTCAGGGTGATCGGCTCGAGCCCGACCCGTTTCAGGGCTTCCCGCCCGGGGAGAACGTCTCCCTCCACCTCGGCCTCCCCCTCACCAATGAGGACCAGGCCCACATGGGCCAGGGGCGCCAGGTCCCCGGACGCGCCCAGGGATCCCTGCCGCGGGACGACGGGGGTCACCCCTCGGTTGAGCATCTCCAGGAGCAATTGGAGGGTTTTCAAGCGGATGCCCGAATGGCCGGTCGCCAGGGTGTTGGCCCGGACCAGCATCATGGCCCTGACGACTTCCCGCTCGAAGGGCGCGCCCATGCCCACGGCGTGGCTGTACAGGATGTTTCGTTGCAGGGCCGCCACCTCATCGGGAGGGATGATGCGGTCCTTGAACGCGCCGAATCCCGTGGTGATGCCGTAGACCACCCGGCCCTCGCGTACCATCTGGGCCACGGCCTCCTCCCCCCGTCGCACGCGGCGCACCGCCTCGTCGGTCAGCCGCACACGAACTTCGCCGGGGGATGCGTAAGCCACGCGGAGCACCGTCTCAATGGTCAGTGAGCGGCCGTCCAGCCATACGGTCGATGCCGTTGTGTTCATGTCGCCTCCGAGTATCCGGTCCTTACTCCATCAATGAGCGTTCGCAAATACATAGGGCCTTACGCTGGGAAGACAACGATTAACGATTGACGATTAACGATTAAAGGGCCGGCGCGCACACGAGGTTATCGCCACAGAGCCGAGCTTGTCTTCAAGTTACGCATCACGCATTACGTATCACGCATCACGTCCTCAAGCCAAGATGCCCCTGCAGTGCCAACTTCCTCACCACCGCCTGACGCATGACGAGTGACGAGTGACGTTCCGAGTTCAGCTCCGGGCGAGTTCCCCATAATACTCCAACCCGCCGTTTTTGATTATACTTCTAATGTGATGTGATGCCATATCTTATGGGGCGGGGAGGATTCTCGTGGACCGTCTTCTCGAGCATGTGGCTGCCGAATTACGCCGTCATACGACCGCGGAAGTGCGCTTCGACGAGGTTTCCCGCGTTCTCTACAGTACCGACGCCAGCATCTACCAGATCGAGCCCCTGGGTGTCGTCATCCCGCGCAGCGAAGAGGACCTGGCCGCCATTGTGGAGATCGGGGCTCAGCACCGCGTCCCCCTCCTACCCCGGGGTGGGGGGAGTAGCCTGGCGGGGCAGGCCGTGGGAAAGGCCCTCGTCATCGACGTGAGCAAGTACCTCAACCAGGTCATCGACGTCAACCCGGAGGAACGCACCATCACCGCACAGGCGGGGCTCACCCTCAACTTCCTGAACCGGGCCGCCGCGCCCCACAACCTCATGTTCGGCCCCGATCCCGCTTCGGGGGAACGGGCGACGGTAGGGGGTGTGGTGGGGAACAACAGCACCGGAGCCCATTCCATCCTCTACGGGATGACCGTCAACCACATCATCGCGGCCGACGTCATTTTGTCCGACGGGACGCCCGCCCGTTTCGAAGCCGTGGATGGACGGGCCCTGGACGCACGGGCCCGGGGCGAGGGGCTGGAAGCCCGACTGTACCGGGAGATCCCCCGCCTGCTCCACCGGTACGCGGATGACATCCGGGAGCACTTCCCCAATCACTGGCGTCGGGCCAGCGGATACAACCTGGATTACCTCCTCAAGGGGCTGGAGGAGAACCGTTTGAACCTGGCCCAGGCCATCGTCGGGTCGGAGGGGACCCTGGCGGTGGTGCGCAGGGCCACTTTCAACCTGGTCGAACGCCCCAAGTTCAAAGGGCTGTGCGTGGTGCACTGCGACGATCTCATCCAGGCCATGCATGTCAACCTGGCCGCGCTGGAGTGTTGTGCTCCCTCCGCGGTGGAACTCCTGGACAAGATGGCCATCGACCTGGCCCGCACCGTCCCCGAATACGCGCGCCAGCTCTCCTTCGTCCAGGGGGACCCGCAGGCCCTCATGATTGTGGAGTTCTACGGGGAGAGTGAGGAGGAGGTCCGGGGCAAGATCGAGCGGTTGGAAGCGCACCTGCGCCGCCGTGGACTGGCCCAGACCTTTGTAAGGGCCCTCACCCCCGAACAGCAAGCCCAGGTGTGGAACGTGCGCAAAGTCGGCCTGGGTCTCCTCATGGGCGTGCGCGGGGACTACAAGCCCATCGCCTTTATGGAAGATGTGGCCGTCCCGCCCCAACACCTGCCCGATTACGTCCGGGACATCCTGGACCTGATGGCGCGCACCCGGACGCGGGTGGCCATGTACGCGCACGCCAGCGCGGGCTGCTTACACATTCGTCCCCTGATCAACCTCAAGAAAGAGGACGACGTGGAGAAAATGGCCCTCATCGCCGACGAGGTGGCGAATCTTGTCGTGAAGTACGGTGGGGCCATGAGCGGCGAGCACGGGGACGGACTGGCCCGTTCCCAGTTCATCGAGCGCATTTTCGGCCCTCGACTCTATCAGGCCTTCCGTGAATTCAAGGGCATCTTCGACCCCCATAACGTGATGAACCCGGGGAAGATCGTCGACGCGCCCCCGATGACGGAGAACTTGCGCTACGGCCCCGATTACCGGGTTCGCCTCATCCCCACGGTGTACG